>DATDHL010000399.1:0-6987 GCA_036521575.1 Edaphobacter sp.
GGTATCGAGCATTGCCTGCGTCGGATGCTCCCCGATTAAGCCTTCCAGGCTTGTCTTGCGGGGAATCGATGGATCTAAACTCAACCGGGCGTAGGAGAGAATGGCAAAGTCCGGCCGACTGCTTTCCTGTTCGATCGGATCCGACGAAGTAGCGTTTCCGTCGTCGTTGGTCGTCGCCAGATAAGCTGCCAGATGTCCGCCGGCTGAGAAGCCCCACAGGCCGATCTTGTTCTTCGCGATTCCCATCTCCGCCGCCTGGCTCCGCACGTAGCGGATCGCTCTGGCCGCATCCAGCATCGGGGCGGGGAAGCCATACCGCGGCCCCAGGCGGTACTCCAGCACAAAAGCTGTCACTCCGTGCGCATTGAGCCAACGCGCCTCTTCGCCGCCTTCCTTCTCCATCGAGAGATTTCTATAGCCGCCCCCAGGCATCACGATCACCGCCGAGCGTACCTCTGCTCCTGCTGCCGGATACACATACAGCTTCGGCACGTCGCCATCGCCTTTGCCTACCGCCCCCGGAGCGCCGTTTGGCCATAGCACTACCGTTTCCCCAAATCTCTTCGGCGCGTTTACGGCTGCGGGCGCAGCGTCAACCGGCAGCAAATAGCTGGACCGAAGGCAAAGGCAACCAAGCCCCGCCATCAAAACAAACGTTCGCTTCATTGTGCCGCCAGAATACACTCGTATTCTCGATTCGCAACCGTGGATTTAATTGGCGGCGAGCAACACTTAGTTTCATCCCACCGAAACATGCCGCTGCAAAAGTCGTCTAACTTCATATGATTCGACTTCTGCTCGCCGGCCTTCTTGTATCGCTTGCGCCTCAGTTGACTGCCCAACAGTCATCCAAGACCGATCAAGCCCCCGTCTCCACCGCCCCGACGATCGCGGTCGATGCACGCCTGGTCAATCTCCCCGTCGTCGTCCGGGACAAGAAGGGCGCCCTCGTCCGTAACCTCACCAAGGACGACTTCACTCTTCAGGTCGACGGCCACCCGCAGACCATCCGTTACTTCGACATCGACAAGGATCTTCCCCTGACACTCGGCCTGCTCGTCGATACCAGCCTCAGTCAGCGCGACGTCATCGACGATGAGCGTACCGCGAGCGCTACCTTTCTCGATCAGATGCTCACCACGCCCAAGGATCAGGCCTTCATCATCCAGTTCGCCCGCCAGGTCGAGCTCCTCCAGGACCTTACCTCCTCCCGTCCGAAGCTCCAGGCTGCGCTCAAAGAGATCGACACGCCCAGCCCAAACAACGGTAATTCCAACGATCCCAACGACTCTGGAACTGACTCCGAGGGCCGCCGCAGGCGCACTGGGGGAACGGCCCTTTACGATGCCACCTTCCTCGCCTCCGACGAACTGATGAGCAAGCAAAAAGGCCGTAAAGCCCTCATCATCCTCTCCGACGGCGTCGACAACGCCAGCAAGGAGACCCTGAACCAAGCCCTTGAAGCTACCCAGCGCGCCGACACCATCATCTACGCCATCTACTTCAAAGGACAGGAACATCAAGGCTCATCTGGTTTTCCCCCGCGCGGCGGCGGTTATCCCGGTGGCCGAGGCGGTGGCTACCCTGGTGGAGGCTATCCCGGCGGCCGGGGCGGTGGCTACCCCGGTGGAGGCGGCGGCTCTCCCGGTGGTGGTGGCGGCAGTGGCCGTGGCGGAGGTCCCGGCAGCACGAGCCACATCGACGGCAAGAAAGTCCTGCAGCAGATGGCCGATGAGACGGGTGGCCGCCTCTTCGAGGTCAGCAAGAAGCAGTCCGTGGCTCAGATCTACACAGAGATTGCCGAAGAGCTTCGCGCCCAGTACCGTCTCGGCTACACACCCGACCAGACCACTGCCGCCGATGGATACCACCGGATCGACCTCACAACGCATCGCAAGGATCTTGTCGTTCAGACCCGCGATGGCTATTACACCGGCAAGTAGCCGTCTCGCATCAGTCTTTGCGTCGATCACCGTTGTTCATGCATCATCTCTTTAGTGGCCCTCGAACCACCGGGGGTCAGTAAGGAAAGGTTCATCCATGGTCTCAAGGTTTCAGAATCATCTACTCGCCTCGGCCCTCATCGCGCTGACAGTTGTCCCCCTCAGCCCCGCCGCCGCGCAGACCACCGTTCCCTTCGTCAAGAAGCACCTCTACTCCGAGACCGCCGACCCGAAAGCAGACATTGCCGCCGCTCTCAAGCGAGCCCGCGCCGAGCACAAGCGCGTGATTCTCGACTTCGGCGGCGACTGGTGCGGCGATTGCCAGGTTCTCGATATCTACATGAATCAAAGCCCCAACGCCGAGCTCCTCGCTAAACACTTCGTCGTCGTCCACGTCGACATCGGCCGTATGGACCACAACGTCGATGTCGCCGAAAAGTACAAGGTGCCGATCAAGAAGGGCGTTCCCGCGCTCGCTGTCCTCGACGCTCACGGCAATCTCCTTTATTCGCAGGAGAACAAGGAGTTCGAAAACATGCGCAATATGCGGTCCGAAGACGTCACCGCCTTCCTCAATAAATGGAAGGCTTAGCCCTCAGAAACCGAAAGCTTAACCCTTCTCCACGTCAGCCTGTATCCTAACGGGCAAGTGAGACGATTCCTCCGAATCCCGGGCATCTTCCATCGTGCGGTTCTTCGCGCAGTAGACCACGACTGTTTCAACCTCTCCCAGTCGGCCGCCTACTCCGCCATGGTCGCGCTCTTTCCGGCGATGATCGTCGCTGCGACGATCATCGCGCTTCTGCCTAACACCTTTCCCATCCGTTCCCAGCTCGGCTCCTTCTTCACTCGCATTCTCCCGCCGGACGTCCTGCCTCTTCTTCAGAGCTACTTCAATCCCGCTCCCGATCACGCCCATTCCACTCACCCTCTCATCCCTGCTCTGCTGGTCTCGATCGTCGGAGCCTCCAGCGTGATCGCAACCTTTATGGAGGGGGTCCGCCGTGCCAATCGACTTCCCGAGAGCTGTTGGACCTTTTTCGGGCGTCGCGCCCGGGCCTTCGTTCTCGTCCCGCTCTCACTCCTCCCCCTGGCTATCGCCAGCGTGCTCGTCGTCTTCGGCCATATCATCACCGCTTGGATCGCCATGCACGCCATGCCATCGGTTCGCACTCCCGTCCTCATCATCGCGCTGATCATCCGCTGGGTGGTCGCCCTGGCCGGCAGCGTCGGCCTCATCGCACTTATCTACTACATGAGCACCCCCACAAGGCAGCCCTGGCGCACAGTCATTCCCGGAGCCATCACCGCTACCGCGATGTGGTTCCCTGCGACGCTCATCTTCGGCTGGTACGTCACCCGTTTTGCTAATTATTCCAGGGTCTACGGCTCTCTCGGCGTGGCCATCGCTCTGCTTTTCTGGCTCGATATTATCTCCCTCTGCGTCATCTACGGGGCCGAGTTCAACCACGAATACAACACCCACTTTTCGCCCACGATTCCCACTCATTCGAGCGCTTACGAGCCAGACGTACCCTTTCGCGGGTAAAATTGCCAACGGCACCTAAACTTACTGGTCATAACCATCCGGATCATTCCGCGATGGTGGGAAGATAGCGACAAGCGACCTCATGAATACCTCTGTGAACAATGCCCCATTTGCTGCATCGGAGCGCGCACGTCGCGCCAAGATCGTCGGCACCCTCGGCCCTGCCTGTAGCTCCATCGAGGTCTTCCGTCAGCTCGTCCGCGCTGGCCTGGACGTAGCCCGCCTCAACTTCTCCCACGGCAGCCACGCCCAGAAGGCGGAATTGATCCGCATGGTGCGGCAGGTCGCGAAGGAAGAGCGCAAGCCCATCTGCATCCTCGCCGACCTGCAGGGCCCCAAGATCCGCACCGGTAAGCTCAAGGGACACAAGCCTGTCCAGCTCGTCGCAGGCAAACTCCTCACCATTACTCCCCGCGAGATCGAAGGCACCGCTTCTCTCGTCGGCACCACCTTCAAGACCCTGGCCGAGAACCTCGAGCCCGGCTCCCGCATCCTGCTCTCCGACGGCCTCATCGAGCTCCGCGTCGACCGCGTCAAAGGCGTCGATGTCGTCTGCCAGATCGTCAACGGCGGCATGCTCGGCGAGAACAAAGGCATCAACCTCCCCGGCATCGCCGTCAACGTCCCCTCGCTCACCGAGAAGGACGAAGAAGACCTCATCTTCGCGATCGGCCAGGGCGTCGACACTATCGCCGTCTCCTTTGTCCGCACAGCCGACGACATCCGCCACGTCAAGAATCGCTTAGCCGCGCTCAACTCCGATGCATGGATCATCGCCAAACTCGAGAAGCCCCAGGCCATCGAACATCTCGACAGCATTCTCGAAATTACCGATGCGATCATGGTCGCTCGCGGCGATCTAGGCGTCGAAGTGCCACCCGAAAAAGTCCCCGCCATCCAGAAGCACATCATTCGCCGCGCAGCTGAGTACCGCAAGCCCGTCATCACGGCCACGCAGATGCTCGAGTCGATGATCGAGAACCCGCGCCCGACCCGCGCCGAGGCCTCCGATGTCGCCAACGCCATCTACGACGGCACCGATTCCGTCATGCTCTCTGCCGAGACCGCTGCTGGCAAATATCCGGTCGAAGCGGTCACAATGATGGCCAAGATCGTTGCCGAGACTGAGCAGCAGATCCGCATCGACCCGCCGCCCGTGCTCGCCCATCATCCCAGCGTCCGTCTCTCCATCGCCGAGACCATCTGCGAGTGCATGGCCCACGCTGCTGACGACCTCGACGTAGCCGCAATCGCCATCTTCACCGAGACCGGCAGCACCGCCCGCCTGCTCTCCAAGTACCACCCCGACCCACCGATCATCGCGCTCTCGCCCTTTGAGGCGGTCATCAACCGCTCGATGCTGCTCTGGGGCACCTTCCCCATCCTCTGCGACCGATTCCAGGACACCGACATGCTGGTCAACATGGCCGAAGATCTCCTCGAGACCCACGGCCACGTCCAGCAACGTCAGATCGTAGGCATCGTAGCTGGAACCCGCACCAAATCCGGCGCTACCAACTTCATGCGCCTCCACATGGTAGGTGACCGCGATACCGATCCACCAGCCCCGAAGACAAAAGCGAAGAAGAAGTCCAAAGCAAAAAAGCGTTGATCAAGCGATAGAAGAGTCTACTGAGCGAAAACCGTCCCAAACCGGGGCGTTTTTTCGTCTCATGGGCTCGAACCCTCATGAATCGCTTGTGAATACGTATGGTTCGCGTTACCCTGTGGCCATCTGAGCATTCCGTACTCGGCCTTCCAACCTACACCTAATACGTTGTCTCATCAGGAGCCCGACATGTCACAGCTGTTGAACGACCCAGCCGCTTGTAGTCTCCTCTCCCGCCGCTCTTTCCTTCGCTCCGCCACGGCAACCCTCGCCGCCGCGCCCATCCTTACCGAGGCACATTTCGCCCGTGCCGCTGCCGTTGAAGCAGGAGTGCCTCAGTTCACCATGCAGGGTATCTATCTCGATGCCAACGAGAACCCCCTCGGCCCCTGCGAGCACGCCCGCCAAGCCATCGCCGACATCATCCCCAACGGCGGGCGCTACGCCCCTCCGCTCTACTTCGATCTCATGAAGCTCTACGCCGAGCAGATGGGCGTCCCCGTCGACTACGTCATGGTCTACGACGGCTCCAGCCCTCCGCTTCACTACTCTGTGCTCGCGTTCACCTCAGCCACGCGCAGCCTCGTCTGTGCCAACCCAACGTACGAAGCAGCGCAGCGTGCCGCCGAGATCAACCGGGCCACCATCCATGCCGTTCCACTGGCCAAAGACCACTCCCACGACGTCGAGGCCATGCTCAAGGCGGACAATAACCCCGGTGTCATCTACATCTGCAACCCCAACAACCCCACCGGCACCATCACCAGCAAAGAACAGATCGACTACGCCGTCGCCAAAAAGCACGGCGACACCATCATCCTCGTCGACGAGGCATACATTCATCTGTCGGACGCGACCTCGGCCATCGATCACGTCAAAGCAGGCAAGGACGTCGTCATCCTGCGCACCTTCTCGAAGATCTACGGTCTGGCGGGCATCCGTTGCGGCTTTGCAATCGGTCGCCCAGAGCTGCTCAAAAAGCTTCTCGACTACGGCCAGTCCCCCATGCCCATCACCGGCATGATCGCCGCGCAGGCCAGCCTTATGGACTCGGAGCTCGTGCCCACGCGCAAAAAACTCATCGCCGACACCCGCAACAACACCTTCGCATGGCTCAGGCCAACGACTACTCCTTCATTCCGTCGCAGAGCAACTGCTTCATGATCGACGTCAAGCGTCCCGGAGTGCAGATTCGTAAACTCATGATGCAGGACGGCGTCCACATCGGCCGTAGTTGGGCAGTCTGGCCCACCTATGTCCCCGTCACCGTTGGCCTGCCCTCAGAGATGGACGCCTTCAAGACCTCCTTCAAGAAGGCGATGGACACACCGGCGACGGCCTTCAACGAAGACCTCCACACCAGGCGCAATCGGGACGGCCTCTTCGCTTAAACAATCAAGGGACGCTCCAGTATCCGGAGCGTCCCCATTGTCTTTCTCAACAGCCGTACTTACTTGTAAGCAGCCTCGAACGCCTGCGCCTGTTCGTTCATTTCATTCGACGCTGCCGCGTGATCCATTACGATTGTCCGATACCGAAACGTTGCACTCTGACCCTTCTCGATTGTGTAATCCAACTGCGCCGCCTTCGGATCGAAGATCTTCTGGCCCAGTGGATTCGCCGCGAACAACCCATATCCACGCGCATGCCAATACGTCGGATAATTCGGATTCTTCGTGTGATCGAGAATCGCGATGCTCTCCACATGACCGTCAGCATCGGTCCCGGTCAACTCGCACCACTTCCCGCGCGTCGACCAGACAGCATCGCCCTTCTTGCCCTCGCTCGTCAGATACACTCCCGTAGCCCCAGCCGTCCCACTCGCAACAGGAGTAGGCCGGCCACTCGCATCGGCAAACGTCCCACCCTTCTCGGTTGCCGACTCC
>DATDHL010000400.1:0-4391 GCA_036521575.1 Edaphobacter sp.
CGTGCCCCATCTCCACACAGCGTCGTCGCCATACTGGCAGAGGCTATACACAATCGGTCGGCCAGTGGCTTTGAGCGCATCGCGCATCTTGATGTACGCATCGAACATAATCTTGTGCGCTTCTTCCGGCGTCGCAGCCGCTTTCATCTGTTCACGCAGACCGCACAGATCGTACTTCAAATAATCCATTCCCCACGCAGCATACGTACGCGCATCCTGCACCTCATGGCCAAGGCTTCCCGCAAACTTTGCGCAAGTCAGCGCCCCAGGCGACGAGTAGATACCAATCTTCAATCCCTTGCTATGAACGTAGTCCGCCAAAGCCTTCATATCAGGAAATCTACTGTTCGCCAGAATATTGCCCTGCGCATCCCGGTCGCCTTGCCACGTGTCGTCGATGTTGATGTAGGTGTATCCGGCGTCGCGCATTCCGCTCGAAACCATCGCATCCGCCTGCGCCCTTACCGCCGCGTCGTCCACATTGCGGTGAAAGTGATTCCAGCTGTTCCATCCCATCGGTGGCCGTGCTGCGAGACCGTTCGTCTGAGCGTTGCCCGCCAGGGAGCCAACTAAGAATAGAGCCGCAAAGGAAAGACAGGTCATGCGCAAGGTGGACAATCTCATATCGAAGAAGCTCCTCTGATCGAACATGTTTGGTTCCGTTAAAAAGCCGCTACAAGGGACGACAGCTTTATACGCGAACGAGAGGCTTCATGCCAAGAGGGCGGGACGCGTATATTTTGAATAGTAAAATATTATTTTCATTAAATTTGCGCTCAAACCGCACATTACATAACCTCAGAAGATGCCGGCGGCTTTCGCTAAAAGGTTCGCTCCGAGCATTTACCAGTCTGGAGACCCGATGCGCCCGCTGCAGAAATTCTTGTCAATCGCCTCACTTGCAACACTCTCCTTCAGCTCTGCGTTAGGTCAGATGACAATCCACGTAGACCCGCACGCCGCAGGCAAACCCATCCCCCAGAACTTCCTCGGACTCAGCTTTGAGACCTCCGCAACCCTACCAGATGCAAAAGGCCACCATCCCTACTTCGACCCCGCCAACGAACCCCTGATCCAGCTCTTCAACACCATCGGCGTCAAAAGTCTCCGCATCGGCGGCAACACTTCCGATCGCCCTTCCGTGCCCATACCCATAACGGCTGACATCGATCAGGTCTTCGCCTTCGCCCAGCGCGCTAACGTGCGCATGATCTACACTCTGCGTCTACGCGATTCCACCCCGCCCCAGGTCCAACTCGCAGCCCAGCACATCATGGATCACTACCCCGCCCTCGTCGACTGCCTCGTCGTCGGCAACGAGCCCAACGTCTACGAGCACACCTACCCCAAATACGCCGAAGACCTCAAAGCCTTCTACCCGGCAGTTCTCTCTGTCGCGCCCAAGGCAAAATTTTGCGGCCCCAGCATGACACCCGGCTCCGGCACCTGGGTCAACAGCTACATCAAAGACTTCCACCAGATGCCCCAGCTCTACCAGGTCGTGCAGCACTCCTACCCCGGAGGAAATAGCCGCAAAGTCACCGACCCCGCCGCAGCACGCGCCAACATGCTCTCCGCCAACTTCGAGCACGACTACCAGCACCTCTACGACACCTTCGTCCCCACAGCCCTCTCCTCCGGCGTGCAATACCGCATCGAGGAGACCAACAGCTACTACAACGGCGGAGCCAAAGACGTAAGCAACACCTTCGCCAGCTCGCTATGGGCGCTCAGCTACATGTACTGGTGGCTCGCGCACGACGCCCAGGGCATCAACTTCCACACCGGCGATCAAGTCGCCGCCGGCGAAGCCCAAACCCCCTGCTGGTACGCCATCTTCTGGAACGGACCGCAAGGCCTCGAGATCCATCCCATCGCCTACGCCCTCGCCGCCTTCCACATCGCAGGACACGGCAAGCTGATCCCAGTCGATCTCCCATCCAAATCCGACTCGCTCGAAGCCTACGCAACCACAGCCAACGACGGCACCGTCTACCTCACCCTCATCAACAAGAGCTTCGGAAGCACAGGCAAGCCGGAAAACCTCAACATCCCTCTCCCGCAGGGCTACGCCAAAGTCGAGACCATGGCACTGACAGCCCCAAACGCGGATATAGCCGCCACCACCGGCATCCAACTCGGCGGAGCATCCATCCAGCCCGACGGCCGCTGGTCAGGCCGATGGACCAAACTCCGCCACAACTCCACCGCCCAACTAACCGTCGCACCGGCAAGCACGCTCATCGTCAGGATGACGCCCTAAGCTACACAGCCTCCGATGGTCTCATCACACGAAGGCTGATAGCCTAGAAGGGAGAGGATTTTTCGCGTCACCCGGGCCAGCCCTCAGGGGCTTCCGATTCTGCCGAATACGACCTATGTTCTATCCAACCGACGACCTTCGCATCAAATGGACCAAAGTTGTCCTTCCGCCAATCTTTCTTGAAGAGGAGCTGCCGATCACAGAGACGGCCTCCTCCACTGTCTTCAAAACGCGCAGCGAAATCTGCAACATTCTCCAGGCCAAAGACCATCGTCTCGTCGTAGTCGTCGGCCCCTGCTCCATCCACGACACCGAGGCCGCGCGCGAATACGGCACTCGCCTAAAATCCGCCATCGCCGAGTTCTCGCAGGACCTCTGCATCGTCATGCGCGTCTACTTCGAGAAGCCCCGCACCACCCTCGGCTGGAAGGGCCTCATCAACGACCCCTACCTCGACGAGTCCTTCCGCATCAACGACGGCCTCCGCAAAGCCCGTCACCTCCTCCTCGATCTCGCCGAGATGGGCGTCCCCGCCGGCACCGAATTCCTCGACATGATCTCCCCCCAGTACGTCTCCAGCCTCGTAAGCTGGGGAGCCATCGGAGCCCGCACCACCGAAAGCCAGGTCCACCGCGAGCTCGTCTCCGGTCTCTCCTGCCCCGTCGGCTTCAAAAACGGAACCTCCGGCAACGTCCAAATCGCCATCGAAGCCATCATGTCCGCAGGCCACCCCCACACCTTCCTCGGTCACTCCAAGAATGGCCAGTCCGCCATCTTCGTCACCAACGGCAACCCCGACTGCCACATCATCCTTCGCGGCGGCCGCCAGACCGTCAACTATGACGCCGCATCGGTCGAAGAGACCTCCCGCCAGATGGAAAAGGCCGGGATTCCGCCAAATATCATGATCGACTGCAGCCACGCCAACAGCCACAAGGACCACACCCAGCAAGCCGCAGTCTGCAGCGATGTCGCCGGCCAGATCGCCAGCGGTGACAAGCGCATCATCGGTGTCATGCTCGAAAGCAACCTCGTAGCGGGAGCCCAGAAGCTCATTCCCGGCAAAGAGCTCGTCTACGGCCAAAGCATCACCGACGCCTGCATCGGCTGGGACGAAACCGAAAACTGCCTTCGCGAACTAGCCGCAGCTGTTCGCTCAGCAAGAGGCTAGAGCGGAAACCAAAGTTGCCGTGCCCCGCCGGCAAACGCCCCACAACGCCAACGGCGCACCCTACACCATCATGGGGCGAAGCCCCATGATGCTTGGCTCTTATCCGTCTTTATCCTCTGTATCACCGGTTACGCAGTTTTTCCATGATTCGCGCTGGCATCGGATGAAATTTTTCGGTGGAACCGCAAGCCATTGAGCGTCCCCTCACTTCGCCTGACGCACAGCCCACCCCGCAAGATCGATCGCAGCGTCGAACCCATCGTAATCAACGGGCAGCTTATTCCGCCGGTCCACATACTCGTTGTAGACCCACGGATCGACCACGGCAAACACAGTCCCCTTCCCGACCTTCGACACCGCCATCAGCACATCGCCCTTGTCCGTCACCACAGCCTTCGCAGGCCCCGACACCTTGATCGTGCTGATCTCCTTCAAATAAGCCTTATGCGGATGCTCAAACACCCCCGTCCCGGCCGGAACCATCACCGTCGCCTGTGACCAGGTATTGTTCTCCACCGTATTGCGAATCACCGGATTGAAGTGAATCCCAAACCGCTCACTCAGCGTATTGAAGTGCTCAAACTCCGAGTTCGTCACATCATTCTGCATCAGGATCAGCACGCCACCCGCCTTCACCCAAGCCTCAATCGCATCCCCACTCGCCTTATCCATATAGTGCGGATCAGGATTTTTCGCCGGAATATCAGGCGAAGCCAGCACATAAATCTGCACCTTCTTCAAATCCTCAGCCGTAGGCGCAGTCTTCTCTGTAGCCAACTTCACGCCATACCGCTGAAACGCCCGCCCATAAAACGCGAAGCCCGAGTTCGCATCATCGTCCCACTTGTAATGAAACAGCTCCGGCTGCCCCGCAGCGTTCTTCCGAGTCTGCGAGTTGAACCAGGCATCCACCAGCGCCGTCTTCCCCTGCCCAAGAGCCTCAGTCGAAGCCTGCGC
>DATDHL010000401.1:0-3669 GCA_036521575.1 Edaphobacter sp.
CCTTAGGCAGAATCAGCGGCTGAGCCTCAATCCCCCTCGCATCCCCCTGCAAATTGATAGAAGCGAACCTTTTTATCCCTCTGGCCTTCACATTGGCCTGAGTAAGAACCGTCTCCTTCAAATTGGCGCCTGAGCGGTTATTATCAAAGGCCCGCGTCGTCACAGCAGTCATCACCCCAGAGGGGGGCGCCTGCCCCAGCGAAAGTCTGCTGGTGAGAACCGTCAAAGCACTCATACCTGTCGTTTTGAGAAAAGTTCGACGCTTCATGAAAGTGTCCTCCGAAGGGGCCCACAATCCATACAGTCTTGCGAAAGGGCAAGAGTCTCTCGGGCCGTCAGGATGCCCGAGCATGCAGTGTACCAAGCGTTTGTCGCCAACCTTATCGCCCGTAACCCACCAGTAATTACCTCTATCGAGAATCATCGCCATCAATAAACGATCGACGTATACAATTGGGCGAACTTCTAAATTGACGACCTTCTGTCTGCAACCTGCTGATTTTGCAGCTCAATCGTTAAATTGGAGTCACTCATGATCGTCAAAGGAGATAAAGCGTGTCCACCCAAAAGTCCAACATCGAGCGCCTGACAGAAGCAAACATCCTGAACGCGGATCACTTCTCAGACCACGACAGGAAGGCGATCGAGAACATCAGCCCGGAAGAGATCGACGTCCTCATCAAACTTCGCAAAAAGCTAGGTGAAGCGCCGGCTGGCAAAGAACACATGCGTCCCAATTTTCCTGTGTAGTCCTGAATCACTGCTGCATCAAAACCCTTGGTTCTCGTTAAACCGTGTTGGCCATCGCAATACGGTTTAGCTCACACGATCGGTAGGCGCGGAGAGTCTTTTCTATTATGTTGAGCACCAGTCATAGCGACGTCTTATGGAGCAAGATCCGGCTGGCGGAGGACAGGCTTGTCTCTGCCAGCAACCGCTTCTGGATGCATCCCGACCTTCCCACGTTATTGCCTCATTTTCTCGTCCAACTGCACCGCGTGATGCAGAGCGGAATCTCGCTCATGCGCACCGCCCGAGACCGCGCTCTCACTCTCCCTGACGACGCCGTCGCCAGTCTTGCCGCAGCCTATCTGGAGCTGCACATCGATGAAGAGAAGGACCACGACCAGTGGCTTCTCGACGACATCGCAACGCTAGGCATCCCCGCCGATGAAGTCTTCAGCACGATCCCCCTTCCGTCGGTTGTCTCGCTTGTCGGCGCACAATATTTCTGGATGCTTCACATTCATCCCGTTACGGTCTTCGGTTACCTCATCGTGCTGGAGGGCTACCCACCGCTCGTCGAGCAACTGGAAGAGATCAGAATCCGAACCGGCCTGCCGGAAACCGCGTTTCGCTGCCTGAAGTCCCACGCCGAGGACGATCCCGACCATATCGCAGCTCTCAATCGAACCCTCGATAGCATGCCGCTCACGCAGGAGCAGACGAAGTTCCTTGCACTCAGCGCCTTCCACACTATCGACGCAGTCGCCTCCATCCTGGAAGAGCTGACGGAAGCGCATACCATATCCGAAAACCAGCAGGTTCTGGCGACGTCCTATGCATGAAGGCCAGACCATCTCGCACTACAAGATCCTCGAGCACCTCGGTAGTGGCGCCATGGGCGTCGTCTCCAAGGCCGAAGACCTCGTGCTGCATCGCATGGTCGCGTTGAAGTCTCTCTCTCCTGCGATGCTCACCGACCCCACGCAGAAGCACAGTCTCCTGCAGGAGGCCCGCGCCGCCTCCGTCCTCGACCATCCGAACATCTGCCGCATCCACCAGATCGAAGAGCTACCTGACGGTCAGATCATCCTTGTCATGGGCTATTACGACGGAGAGACCCTCGCCGACAGAATCGAACGCGGCCCTCTCGACCTCACTTCGGCCTCCTTCATCACTTCGCAACTGCTCTCCGGCCTTCAACACGCTCACGAAAACGGCATCATCCACCGCGACATCAAGCCATCGAACCTCATCATCAACCGCAGCAACGAAGTCAAAATCGTCGACTTCGGCTTGGCCAAGCGCCCCAATATCAGTCAGGCGCTCACTGAAACCGGAGTCGTCGTCGGCACCATAAGCTACATGGCTCCCGAACAGGTCCTCTGCAAAGAGATCGATCACCGCGCTGATCTCTGGGCCTGCGGCGTCGTCTTTTACGAGATGCTCACCGGCACGTTGCCCTTCAACGGAGACACACCCTACTCCGTCTTCGACTCAATTCTGCGCAACGACGCCCGTTCCGTCCTCGAGTACCGCCCCGATCTGCCCAAAGCAATCCATACGACCCTCGAGCGTTCCCTGGCGAAGAAGGCCTCAGATCGCTATCAGGACGCGATCGAATTCCTCGTGGCCCTGCGACCCTACTCCCGGTCTCATCTCGATTCAGGCTACTCCGTCTCTCTCGGCCGGATGTTCATCAACTACAACGCGCCCGAGTCAAACGACGCCTCCGTCCTCGTGCTTCCTTTTACGAGCATGGACGCAAACGGCGACGCCGACTACTTCTGCGATGGTCTTACCGACGAGATCATCACTGATCTCTCCAGCGTCCGCTCCCTGCGAACCATCTGCCGCACCTCAGCCATGCGTCTCAAGGGCACGAAAGACGCTCCGCAAAAAATAGCCCGCGATCTCAACGTGCGTTACGTCCTCGAGGGCGCCGTTCGCGTCAACAATAATGCGCAAAAGGGCTCCAACAGCATCCGCGTCACGGTGCAGCTCATCGATCCTCAAAGCCAGTCGCTGCTATGGGCCGAAAAATACAGCGGAACCATGGACGATGTCTTCGCCATCCAGGAAAACATCTCCCGCCAAATCGTCTCTGCGCTAAAAATTAAACTAACGCCCGCCGAAGACGAGCACATGCTCGAGCGCCCCCTGCCCGACATTAACGCCTACCGCTACTACCTCATGGCGAAGCACGAGATCCTCAACTACTCAAGCGACGCTCTCGCCCGTGCTCTCGAATATCTCAGAATGGGCGAAACCCTGGTCGGCAAAAACGTCCTGCTTCTCTCTGCCAAGGGACAAGTCTACTGGCAATACGTCAACGCCGGAATCTCTTCCGATCCGCGGTATCTTATCAAGGCAAAAGACTGCGCCGACGAAGCCCTCCGCCTCGACCCTCACTCTGCCCACGCCTTCCGCCTGCTCGGTCTCATCAGCGTTCAGGAAGGTGAGACCCGCAAAGCTGTTCAGCTCCTCAAGCGCGCCATTGTCGCCGACCCCAATGACTCTGACACACTGGCCTGGTACTCCGCGGTCTGCGGCCTCAGCGGCAAGGCGGAGTCAGCCATGCCCATCGCCCGGCGCATCCTTGAGATCGACCCTCTCACACCCGTCTATCGTTTCGTCCCCGGCCTACTGTCGCTCATGGCCGGCCAATTCACAGATGCTCTGCCATCCTTTGACGACGCCATCAAGATGGACCCCACCAACGCCATGCTGCTTTGGTGCCGCGCCCAGGTGCTGGCGCTATGCGGCAAAACTCAAGAGGCCATCGCACAGCTCCTGGAACTGGCAAAACTCCACCCCGACCACTTCTTCACCCAACTTGGCGGCCTCATGCAGGCGGCCCTCATCGGAGACAACGAAGCTGCGACCCGCGCCGCCACCGAAGAGTTATTGCAAATCGTCGGCTGTGACCCTCACTACTCCTGGAGC
>DATDHL010000402.1:0-2278 GCA_036521575.1 Edaphobacter sp.
CAGAACTAAGCAGCCAGTACGCTACCATCGCTCGATAGCGCCGGGCGCTGGATTGCTCCCTGGGTCGCGTCCCATATAGTGTATTAGCGACCTGGTCGTGGTTTTCCAGGAAGGTAATTGCGCGCCACGGCTGCAGATGGAGGAAAGGTGTCCCGCGAGGAGCTTTCTGCCAAGAATAATATTGTCCCTGAAAAAGAAAACCCCATTTTGCTGCCGAGACAAACTCCTGCGCTCTCCCCAGGTGGTCTGAGTAATACCCCTCGCGCTTTCCGGTCAAACGCACGAAGGCGGAGTGGTGGAAGTCATCATTCCACATGCCGTCAAGTCCGCAGCCTCCATTCGCCTGAGTCATAAGTTGTTGACTCTGTTGACGCTCGCATTCGCTAAAAAGAAGGATGTTTCTATCGGTTGCCGCTCGCGCTCTCCGAGCGAGAGCTGCGAGAATCTGCTCACCATGTATGCCGGAATCGACGAAACTTTGGGTTGCGTCGAAGCGCAGTCCATCAAAATGAAAATCACGGATCCAATACTCCGCGTTCTGAAGGATAAATTCGCGGACAGGTATGCTGTTCTCTCCGTCAAAATTGAGTGCTTCACCCCATTCGGTAGGGGTCTTTGAGAAGAAAGACTTCGAAAACTCCGCTAAATAATTGCCATCCGATCCGACATGGTTGTAGACCACATCGAGAAGGACCGCGAGTCCTGCCGTGTGTGCGGCATCGATCATGTGCCGCAAATCATCCGGTGTTCCATACATATGGTACGGAGCGAAAAGATTGACGCCATCGTATCCCCATCCGAAGCTTCCGCCGAACTCATTGACCGGCATGATCTCTAGAGCCGTAATTCCAAGGTTGCGCAAACGAGGAAATTCACCTTCTGCAGCTCGATACGTACCTTCTTCGGTAAAGGTGCCGATGTGCAACTCATAGAGTACCTGATCCTTCAGTTCCAGATCTCTGGACTGCTCCTTCCGATCACTCCACCGAAAAGCATCTGGGTCAACGATCTCGCTCCAACCGTGAGGTCCGTTCGGTTGATATCGAGAAGCCGGATCCGGAAATGGACCTTTACCATCGACGAGAAATCTGTAACGATCTCCAGCCTTTGCCGTAAGAATGCCCTGAAAGTAGCCGTCTCCTTTACTCAGCAAACGATATGAGCAGCCATTTCCCAGCACAATCTCCACATCCCGCGCCTCAGGTGCCCACACCGAGAAATGAATTCCATCGATGGTGGGTGTCGCCCCAAAACAAGCTGGCAACTGGTCATGCGAACTAGGAGAGATTGTGGCCATAACACTATTCTGAATAGATGCAGCCGGAAATGTTCGAGTTATTCGCGAGGTCGGCATCTATATTCAGCCATCCCTAGGCTGCATACAGTTCGTCACGAATCAAGCGATCCGCAAATGGTCGGGAATATACCTAAGCCTTACTCGGTGCAGCTCTGACTGGCTGCTGCTCGTGCCCTCAAAGCCAACCCAGAGGCATTCGAAAATGTCTCCGCGTATCGCAACCGAATGAGAGGTTTCGCATCCTATCCAACGAAGTAACGGATTTTCTTTTTGACGAAGTCGAATGTGCTGCCCGGAACGACGTCATGAGAAGCTAGCAGCGCCGTCGTCCTTGTCTCCGATAGGGAGCCACAAAGGATGGACTATACTTGAGACCAACCACAAGGTAGGTGGACGTTGCCCGCTAGTCCGTTTCCGTACAGGATATTGATTGTTGAGGACGAACCGAGTTTACGCGAACTTGGGAGGATGTTGCTTGTTGCGCAAGGCTACGAGGTGCGCGGAGCGGAAGATGGGTTTGAGGGTCTAGCGGCACTCAAACAATCCCTGCCGGATATTATTATCTCCGACTTGCAAATGCCAAACATGAACGGATTTGAGTTCCTTTCCGTGGTGCGTCGTCGATTCCCGATGATCCCGGTGATTGTAATTTCAGGAGAATTCTCTGGTTTATCCGTACCCGAAAGCGTGCTTGCAGACGCCTTCTTTCCCAAAGGGGGGTACAACGCCAAGCAGTTGTTCGAGAAGATTATAGATTTGCTGCATGAACTTCCGACCCGTCCTAAAACGGGTAAACCAAACCAAGCTGCAGTTTGGGTTAAGAACGATAAGGGGACTATAGCCGTCACGTGCTCGGAGTGCTTGCGTACTTTTCCAGTATCGAACGTTGCAAAAGGCGTCAATAAGGCGGAGTGCGACTTCTGTTGCTGTATCGTGCATTTTGAGATCATCGGAGAACAGAAGTCCATAGAGGGAAACGCG
>DATDHL010000403.1:0-3916 GCA_036521575.1 Edaphobacter sp.
AATCCTTCCGGCATCACCACCGCCTGCCCAGGCACCAACTCCACCTCATCCCCCGGAGTGATCACAGCAACCGTCCCCTTCAACCCCACCAGGCACCCGCGCCCCTCCATCGGCACCCGCACCTCTTCCATCTTCTCCAGATCAAACCGGTCCACAACAAAATACTTCTGCTCGATCAGCCGAGTAAATCCATTCATCTCCCGAGCCTTCACCTTCCCAGCCTGCGTCTTCCCCTTCATCACGGCTAAGCCCTTCTCCAGATGCAACTCCCTCGGCCGCCCATAGTCGTACAGCCGATACGTCACATCGCTTGTCTGCTGCGTCTCCAGCAACACCACTCCCGGCCCGATCGCATGCACCGTCCCCGCATCGACAAACAGCATGTCCCCCACCGACACCGGCACCCACTCCATCAGCGACTCCATCGTTCCATCCGCAATCGCTGCCGCAACCTGTTCCCTTCCCGCGCCATCCTTCAATCCCAGCGCCACCGCCGCCCCTGGCTCAGCCTCCAGCACATACCAACACTCCGTCTTCCCCCGAGCCTCACCAAAAGCCTGAGCCTGCGCATCGTCAGGATGCACCTGCACCGAAAGCTTCTCATTCGGAAACAGCAGCTTCACCAGCAGCGGAAACTCCCCACCCAACTCCGCAGCCACCGAAGCAAACGTCCGCCCCGCCAACTCACCCGTCTCCACCACACACTCAGGACCAGTCAGCCAGGCCTCTCCCACTAACTCCGTCGTCCCCGTATCCGCATACCAGGGCCGCAAATCCCGCTTCCCCCACACTCGCGCACTAAACCACGGCTTCAACCGAAACGGCGCCAAATCCATCCATCACTCTCCTAAAAACCACTCACAAGAAGCATAGCCGTTCGAAACCACCGTTGCTCATCCTGCTTCCGCTCTCTAATCGTCATCATCATCCTTCTTAGACTTCTTCCGCCGCTCCTTCAACTGAGCAGGAACAGGCTTATCCCTCATCGCATCCTGCCAAAGAATGACATTCAGCTTCTGCGTATCCGCCCGATCCGCATGACGAAAGTCCATCTTGCTCGACTCCTTCGCCCCCGGAGCCGTCTTCCCATTCGCCGTGTAGATCAGCCCATTGTCGCGATTCATATAGTTCGCCACAAAGGGCGCCTGATCCCCCGGCCCTGTAAACATCGACCCCATCGCGCTGCTGAATGCATCGTTATTATTCATCGGAGGCAGACCCAGCACCATCTCCATCGTCCGAACCATCGACACCGTCGTATAGAACCGGCTATTCACAAACGCCCCACCATCAACCGCCCGCGGCGAATACTTGCTCACAATCAAAGCCAAACTCCGATGAGCATCCACATGGTCCGCGCCATTCTGCGCATCATCCTCCAAAATGAAGAACGCCGTATCGTTCCAGAACGCCGAGTGCGAAATCGCATCCACCGCGCGCCCAATCGCCAGATCGTTATCCGCAACCGAAGACTTCGGCGTCGGCGAACCCGGCGTAGTCCCTGCCGTATGGTCATTGGCTAGCCGCAGCATCACGAAGTTCGGCATCGTATCCTTGCCCGCCTCCGTGTCCGCGATCCACCCCTTCAAATGTCGCAGAAAAACCTCCGCCCGAATCTGATCCGGCACCTTCAAATTAAAGTCCGCCTGCTCTTCTGCATAATGACCCACCAACTCAGGCTTCGTCGCCACATTGCGCGCCAGCAGCGGAATCGCCCACGGCCACCTATTCACGCCACCACCCCACACCTCCGGAATCGCCTCACCTGGCCTGATCTCCTTCTGATCGCACATCTTTGACTCGCCCGGCATCGCTCCTTCCTGCGACTTCACCTCCCACATCGCATCCTTATCGCTGCAAAAAGTCGAGGAGATGTACTCCCCAAAGTGATACAGCGTCTTCCCATGCGCAGCCAGATTCCCCCACAGATACCCGCTCGTAGGTTCATTCACATCCGGAATATTCTGCTGAATTGGATACCCCTCCGCCACCATCCCTTCAAAGTCATAGGTCCTCTGCCCACTACGATAGTTCTGCTGCCACGCCTTCTCCAGGTAGTCGCTCCCTATCGCCGCATTCGACCACACATGTCCGCCGCCAGACACCTCCGCCGAATCGTAGAAGTTGTCGACCACGCCAAACTGCAGAGCCATCGCATGTTGATTCGGCGTAATATCCGCGCCATACATCGTCAGGCTCGCGTCGCCATTCCCCACGGCCTTCCCATTCTGCTTCAAGTCTCCAAACACCTGATCGTACGTCCGGTTCTCCTTAATGATGTAGATCACATGCTTGATGCGATCGTGGCTGCCATCGGCAAACTGAAGCTTCTCCTCCGCCGACTTCATCCGGTTCGACTCCACCACTTCCGCCGTCCACTTCGGCAGATCCTGCTCCATCGCAGCCGGATCAAGCACAGCCAACGACCCATAAAGCAACGTAGCAATATAGGTAAAGCTCTTCTTCAACTTCGCCGGAGTAGATGCAGTCATTCGCTGAGCAAAGTTATTCGGACCCGTCCCTTTACCTTTAGCCGTTGTCACATAGAGCTTGCCTCCCGTAAAAGCCATCGACATTGGCAGCCACTCTGTTGGCACAAACCCAATCGGCTCGATCATCCCCTTCGTCGCCGCCTTCGCCGTCAGCTTCCGAGTATCCATCACCGCAATCGCATCTGTAATCGCATTCGCCACATACAGCCGCGACCCATCCGCCGACAAAGCCAGAGCCCCCGGCACCGCCCCAAAGTAGCTCTGTCCCGGCAGCCGCGTATCAAAATATCCCTTCACAGAAAACTGCCCGGCCCCCACATCGACCGCCGCCACTGCATCCCGATTCGCCAGCGCAACATACATCGTCTTCCCATCCGCAGCTATCTCCAGCGCACAAGGATGCGTACCGGCAACAGTCGGCACGCTCGGCTTCAGCAAAGCCAGCTTTCGCCCCACGCTTCCCTTCTTCAAATCCAGTTCAACAACCTCCGACGCGTTCCAAAGCGCCACAAACGCACGCGTTCCATCCTTCGACACCGCAAGCGCCACCGGATACGTCGAAGGGACCGCATCGTTCTGCGCCAGATCAAATCTCTTCTCGATCACCCCCGAGCCCGCATCGATCAGCAGCGCATCATCCGACAAATTATCCGCAACCAGCAGCTTCTCTCCACCGCTCGCCCGCACGACCGCAATCGCCGCCGGAAACGGCACCCCCTGATCCCCCTCCATACCACCCACAAGCTTCGTCTTGCGTGCCGGAGCCAACTGTTGCAATGGAATCTTAATCATCCTCTCCGGAACGATCTTCCCCTCATTGAACCCATACACCACCACCCCATTCCCAACCCTCTTCGCACCATCACCCATCGGATCGGTAGTCGACCCCATGCTCGCGTACACATGCCGCCCATCCCCACTGAACGCCAGCCCCGAATACAGCGTCTGCTTCGCCTCCACCATCGTTCGCCCATCCGGAAAATCGGCAACCTTCCCCGTCGTCGTATCCAGCACCGCGAGCGACTGCATGTACTGCGACTCAAACGTCCCATACCCCGCATTCACCGTCACGACATAACGCCCATCCGGCGACACGGCCATCGACATCGGCAAACTGTTTAACCGCTGCGGACTTCCCGGCACAGGACTCACAATCTGCTTGCCCGTAGGCAGATCAATCGCCTGCCCGAGCGCACCTATCGAACCCATCCCCACCAACCCTGCAACGCACAATCCGAATGTTTTCTTCATCCCAACACCCTATCAACTACTGCCCCTGTACGGCATTACAAAAGTCTTACATCCGCTCCTCTCAACCCCTGTTAGCGTTCTTATTGGAAGTTGTTTTTTAGGATTGCGAGACATTATGAGCCCCTCCGTTATCACCCCCGAAGAAGTCAAGCCAGCCCAGACAACCGCAACGC
>DATDHL010000404.1:0-3496 GCA_036521575.1 Edaphobacter sp.
CCAACGGCAGCCCCCATCGCCCAGCAAGGATACCCAACTCCAGCCTTATCGGTGACATCGGTGAAAGTACCGTCATGATTGTTATGAAAAAGAGCGCTCTTAGCCTTCTTGCCTTCAAGCGCCATGGCAACATTGGGTGCATTGGTGAAGTAAATATCGAGCCACCCGTCGCCATCATAGTCAATGAGCGCCACTCCACCACTCATCGACTCAACAATGTACTTCTGCTCAGAACTTGCACGGTGCTCAAAATAAATTCCAGTAGAAGAAGTGATATCGACGAGTTGTGGAACCTTACCAATCGCGCCATAACCACCAGAAACACCATTCTTCGCAGAAGTCGCTGTCGATGGCTTCGCTCCACGACTCTGCCCTTCAGATCCATACGCGAAAAACACAAGGCAAACAGCAAGGACAGCAGCGAATGAAACGATACGACTAGGAAATATCAGGGCTTCTCTCTGGGCTCCCACAGCTACTTGCTCACCTTGTCCTGTTGTTCATTCTGATCCGAGTCAAGACGCAGATCCTTGTAAATCTGCCGCATCTTTTCCTTCATGTCCTTGTACTTCTGGTAAGCCTGAAGTTCGCGCTTTGCATCGTCCGGCCGATTCAGCTTGCGATACACCGCACTCAGCCGATAGTGCACAAGAACATTCGTAGGATCCGCAGCAATTACCTGCTCGAGCAACGGCGCAGCAGAAGCAGCATCGTTCTTCTCGGTGTAGACATGAGCCAGACCAATCGCAGCATCAGCATCACTAGGCATCAGAGCTAGAGCCTTCTTGTACTGAGTCGCAGCACCATCGAGATCGCCCTTGTCAGCATCAATATCGCCAAGCCGAGTAATGGCCTTCTCGTCGGAACCGTTGGTTGCGACAGCAAGCTTGTACTGCTCTTCCGCCTCAGCCCGCAGTTTCAAATCCGCCGAGGAGTGCAATGCCTCAGCCAGTTCATAGTGAATCCCCGGCAAGTTCGGATCAGCCGCCAACGCTTTCCTGTAGTCTGCAATAGCACCTGAGGAATCTCGCTCACGCACCAGTTCATGCGCCATGACCTGATACATCTGACCCGATTCCGGAGCCGCAACCGACAGATCCAGCATCGCCTCACCTGCCAGATCGGTGTAAATCCTGTAAGCCGCATAAAGAATCCGCGGATCAGTAGGTGCTCCCTGCCGCAAAACCGCAACAACTGCAGCAGCCTTTTCCAATTCCTGCGACGCAGTATAGATCTCAATAAGCTCGAGTCCCGCCTCCAGACGTATTTTGGGCTCCTGCAACTGGTCCACAACAGCCTGCAAATCAGCACGCGCCGCGTCGGTATGACCCAGCCGACGTTCGCACATACCAAGGAGCGCACGAATCTTAGTTAGATCAGGCTTTTGCTCGATAGCATCGTGCAGATGAGGTTCTGCAGCTACATAGTTCTTTTGAAAGTAGAGAAGAACACCAAGATTTGCCTGCGCATCCAGGTTGTGCGGATCAGCAGCTAACACCGCAGCAAATTCCTTGATCGCGAGCTCAGGCTTGTTCTCGTTCAGAAGCTGATGCGCGCGTTGTTCGTGTAATTGCACCTGCTGCGACGCAGGGTCGTTCCCCGATTGCGCTGCATCCGCAATAACTCCACCCATGCCTAACAACAGAAGAAGAGGAAACACCAGCATTGCGAGACCGTCCGATCCTGCTAAGGATCGTATCTTAAAGAAAGATGAGATGGCGAAGAAGACATCGCCATCCCATCTGGTGATTGGTTAGAAGGATATACGCCCGCTAAGTTGCATCGTGCGACCGCCAACCGTGACGCCCCTGATCGTCGACGTTCCAGTCGCAATCGTGCCATTTGGATTAACAACCAGCTGAGCCGAGCCCTGATTTCCACCCGTAGTCGGTAGATTGAAACTCGGATGATTAAAGATGTTGTTCGCATCCGCACGAAGCTGGAACTTCACCGACTCCCAGATAGCAAATGTTTTGCCTAGGGAGAAGTTCACCTGCGAGAGCCCTGGACCATTCAGGATATTCCGTCCTGCATTGCCAAAGGTCCCCGGTGTAGGCACTGCAAACGCAGCTTCATTGAACCACTGGTTCGTTCCATGGTACGGCCCCTTACTGGAGAGATGCGGATTTCCAATCACATTGGGATACCACTGCGAGTTTTGAGATAGCGCGAATGAGTTATCCGTCTTCATTGAGACTGTAAACGGCTGGCCGCTCTGAACAACAAGGGTGCCACTAGTCTGCCAGCCACCGATCAGTACATCGAGCAACGTGTTGTTATTGACGAACGTTCTACCCTTTCCGAACGGAAGCTGATAGATTGCGCTCCCCTTGAACGCATTCCTTACGTCGAAGTTTGAATTTCCGTAGTTTGCAGAGGGATCGAAGGAGCGTTGATAGTTTTGCGCGCCTGCCCGGCTGCCCCAGCCCGATGAATCCATTTCGCTCAGGAAGTGCGCCCAGACATAGTTGGCATCAAAGCTCACCCCATGTGACAGACGTTTTTGAATACTAGCCTGGAATGAGTTGTAATTTGAGAGGGCATTGTTGGTGCTGCCGAAGATATTTCCGAATTGCGGAAACGGACGGAATGCCTTGTTGTTGGCAGACAACTTGTTCTCTGGAATCTGGTTAATATCGACCGGGAATGGAAGATCATGGCCATGGCTGCCCACATAAGCCAATTCAACTGCCAGATTGGGATTTAGCTCCTCCTGGATGCTGAGATTCCACTGATAACTGCCACCTACGGGTGCGTGATACTGGTTGTAATTGACATTGGTGTTGTTGAAGGCTGCTGGATCGGTACTGGCAGCGATGAATGGCAGATTCGATCCGGTGCCCCCTAAAATTCCGATTGGTGCCACTTTACCGGTATCGCTGACGCTACCCCTCGTGCCAAAAGCCTGCCCCATGCCTGGCGCATACGTGTCCAAGCTCCAGTTATAGGCATAGAGGCCAAATCCACCTCGTAATGTGGCGTTTGGACGCATCAGCCATGCGAAGCCGACGCGTGGAAGAAAGGTGTTATACACGGGGGACTGAAGCGTGCTGCGGCCATTTGCCTTGGTTGAACCAAACCAGTAGGCACCGAGGGTACCTGTCGCGGGGTTTTGCACTGTGGGATCGAAGGTTGCCATATTACCTTTGACTTCGCCCCACCCGGACTGGATCTGATACCGCAGGCCAAGATTGAGTGTCAGGTTCGGTGTCAGTTTGTAGTCGTCCTGCACGAACAACTGCGGAAGTCGCATACGTCCGCCATACTCCGGTGTCACCTGCGCACTCCAGTTCTGCATCTGTCCCAAGAGGAAGTCAGCATAAGCGAGGCCGGTAGAGCTATCACCCGGTGTTGACGCGCTGTATACACCGGTAAAGCCCATAGTGCCGCCATTAATATTTCCCCAAGCTGTGGAGTTGTCACGGAAGAACAGGAACTCTCCTCCAAAATGGAGAATGTGCTTACCGCGGACCAAAGTAACTACGTCGGAAGGATC
>DATDHL010000405.1:0-5855 GCA_036521575.1 Edaphobacter sp.
CTACAGTCGTCCGGTGCCAACTATTCGCTACTATTCGGGACCCGCAGGATACCAGCTGACGGTCGTTCCTGCAGGTCCGGCGGCGCCCGGCGAAAGTTGTGCGTTGACTCATGAACTCTTTTCTCGCTGAGAGAGGTAGCCCTGGTCATGGCCGTGTACCAGCGTTCCGAACGACGCCGCTGAGGAAAGCCGGTTGCGCTGTTTTCGAAGGACAGAAACGGGCATCGTGTCCTCTCAAGCCAGAGTGACTTTGAGAGCAGCGGCATAGTTCACTGTGGGACGATAACTCCCAGGAAGTTGTACTCGGAGAGCGTCTGCTTGTTGGTTCCAGGCGAATCTTGCGTCTGTCCCAAGGAGTTCGACGCGCGTTATTTTACCCGGACTTGTAGCAGCGGATAGTCCGAGCGACTGCACTACTATCGGCTCGGTCGGCCAGCCGAGCACGATCGCATAGATGACGCTGTCGCCTTTGTTGCGAGTGAAGCGGATGTCTTTTTCACTCAGCTTGTTGACGCTCTCCCCTTGGAACGAACCGGCCTTGACCATATTGGGGCCTTCACCGGAGATCCTCCACGGCCGAGTTTCGTAGATCGCTTCGCCATTGACCTCCATCCAGGAGGTTACGCCATCGAGCACTGCTATCTCCTTGCTGTCGATTGTTCCGTCCGGCCTTCCGGGCACGTTTAAAATGAACGTGCCGTTCTTGCTTACTGTATCGATGAGCCAATGGATCACATCGCGGGGGTCCAGGTAGCCGCCGTATTCGCCTGGTTTCTCGCATAAGGAGCGCAGGTAATGCCAGCCACCGATGCAGGTTTCCGACTGCCAGGGATATTTCATGATCTCGGCGGTCAAGCCGCGCTCATAGTCGGCAACAACAGCTTTCACCAGGCGGTCCGGGACATCTTTGACGTTCAGGACAGCTTCCATCTTGCCGCTGTTCCTCTTGAGGCTGTTGTTATAAAAATAGGCGCCTATGTTCATTCCGCCCCAGCCGAGCGGAAGGAGCGAGTCGTCGAAGTAGAGAAGGTCGGGATTGTGCTGATCGATCAAATCCCGAGTTCTGTCGTAGAAGCTCTTGACGTATGAGACATCCGGAAGCGCTTCTGGCGGATGCTTGACGCAGTAAAGGCGCTGCGGATCGAGTCCCTGCCACCATTGCTCCTTCCCCTTCGACTCAGTGAGGATTCCGTCGTAAGGAACCCCGGCCCGGGGTCCCGTCTTGTCTGCACCGTGAGAGGGCTGAAACCACCACCAGTTCCTGGCCTGGTGTACGGTGACGCCGAATCGCAGTCCCTGCTTGCGCGCCGCTGCCGCCCATGTGCCTACGACATCCCGATGTGGGCCAATGGCTGATGCATTCCATGGCTGGTGCTTCGAATTCCACGCATCGAAGTTGTCGTGATGATTCGCGAGCGCCACGAAAATCCGCGCGCCTGCCTTCTTGTAGCGCGCGATCAACTCGTCTGGTTCCCAATTCAGCAGTGTCCATTGTGCGCAGAGGTCCTTGTATCCAATGCGCGACGCCGGGCCATAATGGTCGAGGTGATACTTGTACCGCCGTTGCCCTTCGACGTACATGTTGCGCGCGTACCAGTCACCAGCCTCGGGCACGCATTGCGGAGTCCAGTGCGCCCAGATTCCGAACTTGGCATCGCGATACCAGTCTGGAGCTTCGTACTCGAGCAATGACTCCCAGGTTGGCTTGAAAGGACCATCGCCGGCAAGGTTCGGGATCGGTGATTCCAAGGGCACGTCGTCCCACATGCTACCAGCAACTTGCATTGGAGAGGGATTGTAATTCCATGCCGGTGGCTGCCAAGCCGATTCGTCCAGTTTCGCCTCGACGATTTTGCGGTCCATCACTTTGTAGAAGACCCTCTTCTCCGGTGGCAATGCGCAGAACTCCGCATAGCTCTGTGTGTACCGGTTGAATCCTTGCGGCAATTGGCTATCCGCCGCGGTTTGCGGCCATGATGGAAGAGTCTTTGCTGCCGCCGCCGTCGCAAGATACTTGCAGAAATCTCTTCGCTGCATACTCACCTGTAAACTGTACGTCGCCTTTCAACGAGCGGGGGCGACAACAATGCATTAGGCCATTAACGACGATGGCATCGGATTCCAGTGCCGGTCGGCCGCGACACCTGCGGCGCCGACGGCGGATTTGTTCTTGAGCCCTAGAGACATTCAACGCGATGCCAAATGTCGAACTCGCTGGGCCAGACAGCAAGGGTTCCCGAAACGTTCAAGGCAGTTTGATGAAAACATTTTCCTGCCATTCACTTTTACCCGAAGGATACAGCGGCATGGTAATAGATCGGCGCATGTATATTCAATAAAACGATTTATTGTGTTGTTTTGCGCAAGCCGTCCCTTGTATCGTTCGACCATTCTGTCCAGACCTGGAAGTATTGGGTGCCTAACTCGAAAATCGGCACCTATAGCGCAATAAATGAGTAAACGATTTCTCGCATGTGTGGGGTAAGTATGTCTCATGATTCACCGCTTCACTCATTTTGTTTTCGCAGCCGCTGGTTTGCTGCTCGTTTCGGAAACCGGCGCACTTGCGTCCAAGACTCCGTTGAAGTCCTTCGTCCAACATTCAACCTGGAGAAATGTATGAAAAGCAGAATGACGCGAAGGATCGAATGCATGGTCGCTTGTATGGGAGCGCTGCTCCTTGTTTCAACGCTGCAAAATGCAGGCGCGCAGACCGCGGAGAATCTCCCCTATCTGAATCCGCAGCTATCACCCGAGCAGCGAGCTACTGACTTGGTGCGCCGCATGACGCTTGCCGAGAAAGCATCCGAGATGCAGAACAACTCCGCGGCGGTGCCACGCCTAAAAGTTCCTGCATATCAGTGGTGGAGCGAAGCTCTGCACGGAGTGATCAACGAGGGCGTGACTGAATATCCGGAGCCGATCGGTCTCGCCGCGACATTCGACGCTCCGGGTATTCACACGATGGCCCGGCAGATCGGTATCGAGGGCCGCATCAAGCACGTGCAAAACCTACGCGAAGGACACACCGGCATCATGGGTGGCCTCGATTTCTGGTCGCCCAATCTCAATATCTTCCGCGACCCGCGCTGGGGCCGCGGGCAGGAGACTTACGGCGAGGACCCGTTCCTGACGGGCCGCATGGGCGTTGCCTACGTAACCGGATTGCAGGGCGACGACCCCAAGTACTATCTGGCCATTGCGACGCCGAAGCACTACGCGGTCCATAGTGGACCCGAACCGACGCGCCACTTCGCCGATGTAGATGTGAGCAAGCACGACGAGGTGGACACGTTCGAACCCGCGTTCCGTGCCGCCATTATGGAAGGCAAGGCCGGATCGGTGATGTGTGCGTACAACGCCATCAATGGAGAGCCGGCATGCGCCAACCAATACCTGTTGCAGGATCAGCTGCGCGGCAAGTGGGGTTTCCGGGGGTATGTTGTCTCTGATTGCGACGCAGTCAGAGACGTTGCTGCCAATCACCGCTACCGACCAACGCAGGCGCAGGGTGCGGCCATCTCGGTCATTCGCGGCATGGACAACGAATGCGTTACGTTCACTTCGCGATTTGGCGAGCCCGTGGAGAAAGCATATATCGATGCCGTGCAACAGGGATATCTGCCGGAAAACACTCTCGACACCGCACTCATTCGACTGTTCACTGCACGGATCAAGCTGGGCATGTTCGATCCGCCCGAGATGGTCCCCTACACGAAAATCGATGAAAAGGAACTGGACAGCGCCGCCCACCGTGAGCACGCACGGAAACTAGCGAATGAGTCGATGGTGCTGCTGAAGAACGACGGCCTGCTGCCGCTGCAGCCCGAGATCAAAAAGATCGTCGTAGTCGGTCCGCTGGCCGACCAGACTCGGCCGCTGATCGGAAACTATGCCGGTCAGCCCACCCATATCGTGTCGATCATGGATGGCCTCAAGGCTGAGTTTCCGAACGCATCCATCACGTTCGTGCCGGGAACGCAGTTCCTACGCACCGAAGGGACACCCATACCCAACGCTCTTCTGACAACGCCAGACGGCAAGACCGGATTGAAGGCCGACTATAACGAAGGCATGCGCGGAGGACCGGGTTCTGAGACGAAGAGCACTCCCATCGTGAGCCGCACCGAGCCAAACGTCAAGCTCACCAAGGACCACTTGCCGGCGGAGGTTGCTGGCAAGAAGACCTTCGGAGTGCGATGGTCGGGATTTCTGACGCCGAATGAATCGGGCGATTTCCTCCTGGGCATTCGCTGCCAGGGGTTCGGAAGAATCACTGCGGACACAAAGCAAATAGCGACGGCGCGCGGCGGCAGTGAATCTGTTTCTGGAGTGGGTCGCGTCCATCTCGAGAAAGGCCGGAAGGTCGCTCTCGAAATCTCGTACGGGAGCAGGGACGGCAGAGCGCAGGCGGAACTGATCTGGACAAAGGCGAACAACGCTCCATCGCCTGAAGCAATCGCCGCCGCGAAGAATGCCGATGTCGTCATTGCCGTCGTTGGCATCACGAGCCAGCTTGAGGGCGAAGAGATGCCAGTCAGCGAACCTGGCTTCCTTGGCGGAGACCGCACCAGCATCGACCTGCCTCAGCCTGAAGAGGACATGGTGGAAGCTGTAGCGGCTACTGGCAAGCCTCTGGCGGTAGTTCTCCTGAATGGCAGCGCGCTGTCAGTCAACTGGATCAACGAACATGCCAATGCCATTCTGGAAGCGTGGTACCCGGGTGAAGAAGGCGGTGCCGCAGTTGCAGAAACCCTGAGCGGAAAGAACAACCCCGCCGGCCGTCTGCCGGTCACCTTCTACGCGGGTGTAGACCAACTGCCCAATTTCGAAGACTATGGGATGGCAAATCGGACCTACCGATACTTCAATGGTAAGCCTCTCTATCCTTTCGGTTATGGGCTCAGCTACACGAAGTTCAGCTACAGCGATCTAAGCGTACCAACTTCGGCTGTTGCCGCCGGACAGCCCCTTGGCGCTGATGTGACGGTTACCAATACTGGCAAAACAGCGGGAGACGAAGTTGTGCAGCTTTATCTCAGATTCCCCGACGTTAAGGGAGCCCCGCGCGTCGCTCTGCGTGGGTTCCAGCGCATCCATCTCGAAGCTGGTGCAAGTCAGCACGTCCATTTCGAGCTGAAGCCGCGCGATCTGGGCATGGTGATGGAGGATGGCGATCCAATCATCGCGCAAGGAGATTACATGATCAGCATCGGTGGCGGACAGCCCGATACCGGTGCGCCAGACGTCAGCGGTCATTTCCATATCGATGGCCAGTACGCTTTGCCGGAATGATGTTGGTTTCCTGACAGAGATCTTCTGGCAGGAAAGAGGGGAAATCTGTAATCGAATTCGAGACGGTTTGCCTGTTCCCCGGCAACCGTGTGTAAGGAGAGGAATTCATGTCTGAATCATCCAATCGGATTGTTCTCACGCGTCGTGAGGCGCTGCTGCTTTCGGCCAGTGCAGGAGTAGTCATTGCCGCCGGTAAGTCTGCATTCGCTTCCGACAGCGTCAAGACTGCGGCCCACCAGGAGCCTGGCCACCTATCAACGCCACTCTCAGCGGTAGCGAAAACGCAATACGGAAAGGTACGTGGGTTTGTTGATGGCGGCGTCTTCACTTTTAAGGGAGTGCCGTATGGCCAGACTACGGCCGAAGGCAACCGGTGGCTTCCAGCGAAGCCGCCAACACCTTGGACAGATGAGTATCCGGCGCTGGTCTACGGTGCGAACTGCCCGCAAACCCTGCATCCCTGGACAAGCATAGAGCAGACCTTTCTCCAGGATTGGGATGACGGATGGCAAAGCGAGGACATGCTTAAACTGAACATCTGGACGCCCAGCCTGACAGGC
>DATDHL010000406.1:0-1996 GCA_036521575.1 Edaphobacter sp.
CGCAGGCTGGGATCATACCAAGTGGACCTCTAAAACACTCCCCACCCGTCAGGACATCGACGCCGTCTCTGCCGGGCATCCCGCCATCCTCTCCCGCACCGACGGCCACATCCTCGTCGCCAACACCGCCGCGCTCGCCGCAGCCCACATCACCCGAGACACCCCGGATCCTCCGGGAGGCAAGATCGATCGCGACGCCACAGGCGAGCCCACCGGCATCGTCCGCGAAGACCCCGCGATGTCACTCATCTTCAAGATCGTTCCTCCACCATCGCCCGAGCTTCGTCGCAAAGCCCTGCGCCTCGCCATCAGCGACGCCCTCGCCCACGGCGTCACCTCCGTGCAGGACTTCTCCGACTGGGAAGACTTCCAGACCCTCGAAGCCCTCGAAAAATCCGGCGAACTCCACCTCCGCGTAGCCGAATGGCTAGCCTTCGCCACCCCCGTCGAGACCCTCAAGCAGCGCCAGTCCTCCCACCCACAGAGCGATACCTTCCTCCACACCACGATGCTCAAGGGCTTCATGGACGGCTCCCTTGGCTCCCGCACCGCCGCCCTCAACGCCCCCTACTCCGACGATCCCGGCAACTCTGGCATCCCCCGCTACGACCAGAAGGCCCTTGACCAGATGGCAATTGACCGCGCCGTAGCAGGCTTCCAACTCGGCTTCCACGCCATCGGAGACCGCGCCAACGACATGGCCCTCGATGCCTTCGAACGCGCCCAGCAAGAACACCTCAAGCAGCTAGCCAAGATCCTCCCTCAACTCGAGGCCTCCACACACGCCCACATCACCGTCACCGACACCTCCCGCTACCGCATCGAGCACGCCCAGGTCGTCTCCCCCGGAGCCTTCGACCGCTTCGCCAAACTCCACGTCATCGCCTCCATGCAACCCTCGCACCTCCTCACCGACATGAACTGGGCCGAAGCCCGACTAGGCCCTGACCGCGCCAAATACTCCTACGCCTGGCGTTCCTTCCTCGACCACAACGTCACCCTCGCCTTCGGCACCGACTACCCCGTCGAGTCCGTCAATCCCTTCCGCGGCCTCTACGCCGCCGTCACGCGTCAAAACGAAGCCGGCACCAAAACCTACCAGCCCCAGGAAAAAATCACCCTCAACGAAGCCCTCTACGCCTACACTCAAGCGTCCGCCTACGCCGAAAACGAAGAGAAGCTAAAGGGCCGCCTCGAACCCGGCTACCTTGCCGACTTCGTAGTCCTCGACCGCGACATCACCAAAGCCACCCCACAAGAACTCCTCCACACCCAAGTTCTCCGCACCATAGTCAACGGCGAAACCGTATACACCAACCCGAAGACCCCACCGCCAACCCAGTAACGAGCAAATAATTTGCCGAGACGCCTCAGTCCATCCACCCTCGCGCACCTCCTCCTCCTGGGAGTCGTCGCCGTCTGGGGCATCACCTTCGTCCTCGTCAAGGACGCCCTCAACGACGCCTCCCCGCTCCTTTTCAATCTCCTCCGGATGACCCTCGCCTCCATCGCGCTGGTTATCTTCAACTATCGCCAACTCCGAAACATCGCCCGCCAGTCCCTCATCTCCGGCCTCATCGTCGGCCTCTTCCTCGCCTCCGGATACCAATTTCAAACCGCCGGACTCGCCCGCACCACCGCAGCCAAATCCGCCTTTATCACCGGCCTCGTCGTAGTCTTCGTCCCACTCTTCACCCTCTTCCCCATCCTGCGCCCCGCCAACGCCCACGCACCGCGCTGGACCACCGCCATCGGAGCCATCCTCGCCTTCTCCGGCCTCCTCTTCCTCACCACGCCAGCCGGAACCTCCTGGCAGAACCTCTTCTCCAGCATCGGCCTCGGCGACCTCCTCACCCTCATCTGCGCCATCGCCTTCGCCGGACACCTCCTCTCCCTCGCCCACACCTCACCCAAAGTCCCCACCGCCCAACTAGCCACCCTCCAGATTTGCACCGCGGCCCTCATCATGGCAATCACCCTTCCCCTCGGCGGAAAG
>DATDHL010000407.1:0-9809 GCA_036521575.1 Edaphobacter sp.
GTGGGCAAAGCTGGTAACGAGATCGTCGAAGATCTGGTGGATGGCCGTGGCGGTGGAGAGGAGTTGGGCGGGATCGGTGGAGCGGAGGTCGAGGAGGGCGGTGGCGGTCTCGGGGATGGAGTTGATGGAGGTGCCACCGGAAATGTGTCCTACGTTAATGGTGGTGGCGGGGTCGGAGGGGAGTTCAAGGTCGGCGATGGCGGTGAGGGCCCGGCTGAGGATGAGGATGGGGTTGGGGGTGCCGGAGTCGGTCCAGGAGTGGCCTCCGGGGCCGGTGATGGTGACGCGGAAGCGGAGGCTGCCGAGGGCTCGGGTGACGACGGCGTTGGTTCCGCTGCCTTCGAGGGCGATGGCGGCGGCGATGCGGCGGCTGTAGGGGCCTCGCTCGAAGAGGTGGCGCATGCCTCGGAGGTCGCCTTCGCCTTCTTCGCCTACGTTGGCGGCGAAGAGGATGGGGACGGGCGGGGTGATGTGGGCGTAGCGTAGGGCGGCGGCGATTCCGAGGAGGGCGGAGAGGCCGGCGGCGTTGTCGCAGATGCCGGGGGCGTAGATGCGCGGGGAGTCTTCGAGTTCGACGGGGTTGCAGTTGGTTCCGGCGGGGAAGACGGTATCGAGATGAGCGGAGATGAGAACGACAGGGAAGAGAGAAGAGGGAAGAGGGACGAGGGGGTCTGGGGATAGTTCGGCCAGGACGTTGCCGGCGTCGTCGATGTGGATGTTGGTGAGGCCGAGGGCTTGGAAGCGTTCGAGGAACCAGGCGGCTCGGGCGAATTCGCCGAAGGGTGGGGCGGGGATACGGACGAGATCGAGCTGCCAGCGGCGGAGCTGGAGCTGATGGAGATGCAGCCAGTGGAAGGCGCGGTGGACTGCGGTCAGGGTGGCCAGGCGGGTGATGCGGTGATGGGCGGACATGTCAGTTGTCAGTTGCTGGTTGTCAGTTCTCAGGTATGAGTTCTCAGGTATCAGGTATCAGGTATCAGGTATCAGGTATCAGGTATCAGGTATTAGGTATTAGGTGTTAGGTGTCGGGTGTCGGGTATCAGGTGCGTGTTTGGATTTGGTATTCGACTTCTACCAGAAAGAGGCCTCGGGCTGGGGCGGTGGGGCCGGCGGTGGTGCGGTCGCGGGCGACGATGATGTACGGGATGGCGGAGGAGGGGATGCGGCCTCGGCCGGCTTCGACGAAAGTTCCTACGAGGTTGCGGACCATGTGGTGGAGGAAGCCGGAGCCGGTGACTCGGTAGGTGAGGAGGCCGTTTTCGTGGTCCCAGGAGGAGTGGTAGATGGTGCGGGTGCAGGGAGTAGGGAGTAGGGAGTAGGGAGTAGAAGGCGGGTCTTCGGCTTGGGGTGACTGTTCGGTGCGGGTGGTCAGGTCGGGGTCGGCGGCGGCGAAGGAGGTGAAGTCGTGGGTGCCCAGGATGTAGGCTGCGGCTTGCTGGAGTGTGGGGAAGTCTAGCGGCCAGGGGCAGCTCCAGACGTAGGGGGCGAGCATGGGGGAGCAGATGGGGGCGGTGGAGATGCGGTACTCGTATGTTTTGCGGAGGGCGCTGTGGCGGGCGTGGAAGTCTACGGGTGCTTGTTCGATGGAGAGGACGCGGATGCTGGGTGGGAGGGTGCGGTTGAGGGCTTTGTGGAGATTAGGGGGGGGAATGGGGGCTGCCAGTTCGAAGGAGGCCACCTGGGCGAGGGCGTGGACACCTGCGTCGGTACGGCCCGAGCCCTGGGGAAGGACGGACTCTCCGGTGATGTGCTGGATGGCCTGGGCTAGAGTTCCTTGCACGGTGGGGAGGTTGGGCTGGATCTGCCATCCGTTGAAGGGGGCTCCGTCGTAGGTGAGGATTGCTTTCCAGCGTGCCATGAGATGTTCGGACGGTATCACGGGGGTTGGGAGAAGACCAACGGGTCGAGCACGGATGGCGCGGATTGAAACGGATGGAAGGACGGAAAGGTTGTGGATTCCCCAACCTTCGCGCGGTCAGGCGCGCTGAGGATGGGGCACACGGTTTTTGCAACGGGAAGGTGATGAGTGAGATGCATTGGAAAAGGACGGAAGGGCAAGAGCAGGAGGTTGATATACTTAGCAAGTTGCAATCGTGAAAATTTGCAGCAGTGATGGGAACGAAGCGGTGCGCGTGTGCGTATGAATGCGTAGCCGCAGCATCCCGAGGGATGGGGTGCCAAGGCCGGTAACTTTCTTTTTAAGAGTCCTGTGGAACCTGTTGCGCGTCTTAGAAGGAACCGAAAAGTTAGTGTGTCCGCGGTTAGCCTGCAATGCTGTGCTGGTTTCGGGCAAGACAAGAATCCGGTGAATGCCGGTGAAGAATCAGGGAAGAGTTGGAGAGCGCATCGTGAGATTAAGGGATATGCAGGCAGCTGCGAGCATCGCATTGCTGCTAATGAGCGTGAGCACGCAGCCGGGAATGGCGCAGCAGACAACCCCGCAGACACAGACGAGCCCAACGGCACCTGCCCCTCCACAGGCTGTGGCGACCGATACGACTGGGACGCCTGGGCTGCCGCAGGCTCCGGCGCCGATACCGACCACGCCACTGAACCTGCGTGACACGCCGATTGATTACTCGCAGCCGAAGAGCCACTTCTGGAACCCGATCGCTCCCTATACGGCGACGGATGTGCCGCAGGTGACGTCGCAGAATACTCCCCGGCTGGACTCGCTGCTGCGTGACGGGAAGATTTATCTGAGCCTGTCGGATGCGGTGACGCTGGCGCTTGAAAACAACTATGACATCGCGATTGCCCGCATCAATCTGGACATCGCGGACACGGATCTTCTGCGGACGAGGGCCGGAGGAACGATTCGCGGTGTCTCGACGGGACTGGTGGCCAATACGATTGGCGGCTCGACCTCGACGATTACGTCCGGCGGCGGACCGGGCGGAACATCGAGTGGAGCAGGCGGTGGTGCGTCGGGCGCGACGGGCATCGTGCTGAGCACCAACGGCGGCGGACCGCAGCCTGAGAATCTCGATCCGATCCTGACGGGGACCTTGCAGTATGAGGCATCGAACCTGCCGCAGCCTACGACCTTCATTACGGGGACGAACACGCTGAGCCAGAACACGGGAACGTATAACTTCGGCTATCAGCAGGGTTTTCTGACTGGAACGTTGTTCAACTTTACGTTCAACAACTCCCGCTCGACGACAAACAGCTTCCGGTCGAACTACAGCCCGCAGCTAAACTCGGTCTTTCAGGCCAGGGTATCGCAGCATCTGCTTCAGGGATTTGGCCTCGCTCTTAACAGAAGACTGATTGTGCAGGCGAAGAACAACCGGCAGATCACGGATTCGTCGTTCCGTCAGCAGCTTCTGTTTACAGTGGCCCAGGTGGAGAGCATCTACTGGGGCCTGGTGAGCGCCTATGAGGATGAACAGGCGAAGGAGCGGGCGCTGGCACAGTCGACGCAGTTGACCGCCGATAATCGCAAGCAGTTGGAGATTGGAACACTGGCACCGCTGGATGTTGTGAACTCCGATAGTGCGGTGGCAACTGATAAGCAGGCGTTGGTGGCTTCGCAGACGAACCTCGAGTATCAGCAGTTGCTGATGAAGCAGGCGATTGCGCGTAACCTGAACGATCCCCAACTCTCGAACGCACCGGTGATTCCGACTGACCGCGTGGGACTGAACCGTTTGCCGGAAGAGGACACGCCGGTAGAAGACCTGGTGAAACAGGCTTATGCGAACAATCCGCAGATCGAGCAGGCCGTGCTGCTCATGAACAACAATCAGATCACGATCAAGGCATTCAAGAACGGCTTGTTGCCGACTGTAGATGCATACGCGTTCTATGGAGGTTCGGGTTTGGGCGGCGCGCAGAACCCGGCGCTGCAGTGCTCAAACGATACGGGGACTGCAGTTGTTCCTTGCGCTCCGAATGTCGTTTCACGTACTGGCTATGGGGACGTGCTCTCGAATGCATTCAACAACTCGTTTCCGGATAAGGGCGTTGGCGTGAGCATCAACATCCCGCTGCGGAACCGCGTTGCACAGGCTGATCAGGCGCGGTCGCAGATGGAGTACCGGCAGTCGCAGATGAGGTTGCAGCAGCTTTATACGCAGATTCGGATCCAGGTCATCAACGGGCAATATGCACTGACCAACGACCGGGCGCAGGTGCAGGCTGCACAGGCGGCGCGTGACTTTGCGGCGCAGAGCCTGGATGCGGAGCAGAAGAAGTACAAGTTGGGTGCTTCGACGACAGCGCTGGTACTGCAACAGCAGAGAAACCTGGCGGTGGCGGACAATAGCCTGATCTCGGCGACAGGCGCCTATGCAAAGGACCGGGTTGCGCTGGGCCAGTTGTTGTCGAACATTCTGGATAAGTATGGGATCGACATCAAGCAGGCAGCAACGGGGAACATCGGGCAGACGGCGGTGGTTCCTGGGCTGACGACACCGAAGGCACCGGAGGCTCCGAAGCCGCTGTCTTCGACGCCTGCGCCTCCACAGAAGTAAGCGGGTGGATGGTAGAAGAGGGTCCGGGCTTTGGCTCGGGCCCTTTTTCTTTAGGGAAGAGGGAAAAGGGAAGAAGGAAGAGAGGGCTGAGGCAACTGCTCTGTGGTAATGGGTGGGGTGGGATCGACGAGGCGGGTGATGGCCTGGTGAACTAAACTGATTGTCTATGGGTACAGAGCGGGTTGGCAGTGAAGAGCAGGGCAGTGAACATTTGAATGCGCTGGCGAAGGCAGCTTCGGCGTATCTGCGGTCAGCGAGGCATCAGCCGGTGGCGTGGGAGCAGTGGGGCGAGGATGCGTTCGCGCGTGCCGTGGCGGAGGATAAGCCGATTCTGCTGGATATCGGCGCGGTGTGGTGTCACTGGTGCCATGTGATGGACCGCGAGTCGTATGAGGATGCGGAGACGGCGAAGGTGATTAATGATCACTTTGTCGCGGTGAAGGTGGACCGGGATGAGCGGCCGGATGTGGATACGCGATATCAGGCGGCGGTGTCTGCCATCAGTGGGCAGGGCGGGTGGCCTCTGACGGCTTTTCTGACGCCGGATGGAAAGCCGTTTTTTGGAGGGACTTATTTTCCGCCGGAGGATCGTCATGGGCGGCCGAGTTTTCGGCGGGTGCTGCTGACGATGGCTGAGGCCTTTCAGGATCGCCGGGGCGAGGTGGATGAGTCGGCCGGCAGCGTGATGCGAGCGATTGAACACAATGAGTCGTTCATGGGGCGGAGCGGGAATCCGGGGCCTGAGCTGGTGGCGAAGCTGGTGTCGTCGGCGCTGAAACAGTTCGATGCGCGGTCGGGTGGGTTTGGGTCGCAACCGAAGTTTCCTCACTCGGGGGCGATTGATTTGCTGCTGGATGCGGCGTCGCGGGTATCGGCTGATGCGAGTGCGGAGTCGGCCAAGACGGCGGCGATGGTGACGCTGCAGAAGATGGCCAGGGGAGGGATCTATGACCATCTGGCAGGCGGGTTTCACCGGTATTCGGTGGATGACCGTTGGGTGGTACCGCACTTCGAGAAGATGGCGTATGACAACAGCGAGTTGCTGAAGAACTATGTGCATGCCTTCCAGACGTTTGTGGATTCGGAGTGTGCGCGGGTGGCTCGGGAGATGATTCGGTGGATTGATGAATGGTTGAGTGATCGCGAGCTTGGCGGGTTTTATGCTTCGCAGGATGCGGACTATTCGCTCGATGATGACGGGGACTACTTTACTTGGACTCGGGATGAGGCGGCGGAGGTTTTGACCGCTGAGGAGCTGGCGGTCGCGAGCGCGTACTACGATATCGGCGAGATTGGGGATATGCATCACAATCCGGCGAAGAATGTGCTGCATGTGCGAGGCTCGCTGGAGGGAGTGGCGAAGTCTAACCACCTCTCGCTGGATGAGGCGAAGGAGCGGCTGGCGCTGGCGAAGGCGAAGTTGTATGCGGCTCGGTTGCAGCGGCCTACTCCTTATGTGGATAAGACGATTTATGTGGCGTGGAACGGGATGATGATCTCGGCTTATCTGGAAGCGGGGCGAGTGCTGGATATGCCGGAGGTGCGGGCATTTGCGCTGAAGTCGCTAGACCGGGTGATCGCGGGGGCGTGGGATGCTTCGGTGGGGATGGCGCATGTGGTTGCTTATGGCGAGACAGGTGGCGCAGGGGCTCGGGTGGCGGGAGTGCTCGACGACTATGTGGCGTTGGGAAATGCGGCGCTGGATGCGTGGGAGGTGACGGGGGAGTTGCGGTATTACAAGGTCGCCGAAGAGATTGCGCAGAGTGTTGTGGCGCGGTTCTACGATCCGGTGGGGTTGGGGTTCTTCGATACGGAGGCTCCCGCGGATGGCGAGCAAAGGCTGGGAGCACTGACGGCGAGGAGGAAGCCGCTGCAGGATTCGCCTACTCCGGCGGGGAACTCAGTGGCTGCGGCGTTGTTGCTGCGGCTGGAGGCTCTGAATGGGCGTGAGGACTATGCGGTGAAGGTGCTGGAGACCCTGGAGACTTTCGCCGGGGTAGTCGAGCACTTTGGGCTGTATGCGGCCAGCTATGGGCTGGCGTTGCAGCGGATGGTGCAGCGGTCGGTGCAGGTGTGTGTGATTGGCGATGATGCTGCGGCGCGGCGGCTGGAGGCGGTGGCACTGGCTCGGTATGCAGTCAATAAGAGCGTGATCCGACTTGGACGGGATCAGATGGGAGCGTTGCCGCCAATGCTGGCTGAGACGCTGCCTCATTTGCCGGGGCTTCAGGACGGCGGGAGCGTTGCGGTGGTTTGCAGTAGTAAGGGATGCCTGCCGCCGGTGCGTACTGCGGATGAGTTGATTGAGGCGATGAATCAGTCGTTGTAGATGCAGACGGACCGGTATCGCCCATTCCGGATGGATTAGACACAGTTACTACTGTTCATGTTCCGAGTGCTCGGCTAATCTGAGTCCGCCCGATACGGGTAAACGGTGGGAGGTCAAGGAAGCCACTCAACTGACATGGACACTCGAGACACCAGTTCGCCCTTGGCCGCAGAAGATTCATCAGGACTGCTAAAAGAGCTCGTTGGTGATGGTCGTCCCTTGCTGGCGCTGGTCGCGCTGGGCCTGATACTCTCCGGGATCTTTGCTCTGTTTCTGTCGGTCACGGGTTCGTTTCTGCCGCATGATGTGGCGTTCCTTGGTATGCAACCGCGCGATCTTTGTGATTTGCACGAGTGCCGCATTGTTCACTTCATCTTTCATGACAGGGTTTCGTTTGGCGGTACACTGATCGCCATCGGGACGCTTTATTTATGGCTGTTGGCGTTTCCGCTTCGGCTTGGCGAGGAGTGGGCGTGGTGGACGCTGTTGCTTTCAGGTTTTATTGGTTTCCTGAGTTTCCTCGCCTACTTGATTTATGGATATCTGGACTCGTGGCATGCAGTTGCCTCGGCCGGACTTCTGCCGCTGTTTATAGCCGGTCTTTGGAAGACCTACGGTTTGCTACCAGCGCAGCGAGAGGGCTGGCGCAGCCTGCTTCGACCAGCCATGCCGCTGGCGCTCGGTACGCGGCTGGGCTTTGGACGCAGTTGCCTGTTGTTCGTAGGGTTCGGCATGGCCTTAGCCGGTTCGGTGATCATTGTGCTCGGCTCTACCGTTGTCTTTGTGCCGCAGGACATCACCTATCTGGGATTCAGTGCCAGAGAACTCAACGCGATTAATCCGCACCTTGTTCCCCTGATTGCTCATGATCGGGCGGGATTTGGGGGCGGCCTTACGAGTTGTGGTCTTACCGTGCTGCTGATTGTGTGGAAGACGCGCCCTTCTCGTGCTCTGTGGCAAGCACTACTGTTGAGCGGCATCACGGGTTTCGGTTGTGCGATCGGCGTACATTACCCGATGAATTATCTGATCGTGTCCCATCTGGCTCCGGCGTGGACTGGCGCAGTGATTTATGCGGTGGGAATCGTCTGTCTGTTTCGAGCTTCGCACAGCGTCGAATTCTGACGGATTTCCTTTTGGGGTGTACTGCCTAGTTGCCGAGTAGGGGTTGTTGCGCTGGTGGGGCGGTTGGGTCGGGTTTCTGTTGCATGACCAGCATGTTGGAGGAGATGCCGAGGGGGATGCCCTCCTTCTCGAAGGCGAGGATGATGCGGCGACGGAGTTCGCGGAGGACGCCGTCGCGCTGGTTGGCGCGGACTCGGGTGTTGACGAGATAGATGACTTCGCGGCCGCGGATGTCGTTGATGCCGAGGACTTCGGGGTCGGAGATGGTGATGTCTTTGAAGGCGGAGTCCTGGCGGACGTCGATGGCCAGTTTGCGAAGAATTGCCATGACGGTGTCGGGGTTGGCGCTGGCGTCGACGCTGACGGGGAGTGAGGCGACGGAGAAGTCCCGGGATAGATTAGAGACGGTGGCGATCTGGCTGTTGGGAATGATGTAGAGGGTGCCGTCGCCGTCGCGGAGGCGGGTGCTGCGGAGGGAGAGGTCTTCGACGGTGCCCTTGAGGCCGGCGAGGGAGACGGATTCGCCGACGTTGTACTGGTCTTCCATGAGGATGAAGATGCCGTTGAGCATGTCCTTGAAGATGGACTGGGCTCCGAGGCCGATGCCGACGCCGAGGATACCGGCTGAGGCCAGCAGGGGTTGGTAGGGGATGTTGAAGATGTTCAGAATCTGCAGGAAGCCGATGAAGAGGATGATTCCGTAGGCCGTGGCGCGAATGATCGAAGCCATTGTGCGCAGCTGAGCGGAGCGGTGGAAGTTGCCGACCTGCTGATCGGCGCGACGGTTGAGCTGTTTGACGAAGAACAGGACGATCCGTTGCATGACAAAGACAAGAACCAGGATGACGGCGACCTTGGGTAACTTGTCGTGAAGGAAGGCGATCGCGTCTTCCCGCCAGTCTCGTCCGATGGTGCTTAAGATACGTTCGCCTTGCGGGGCCATGGTCAGAAGGAGCATGATTGCAATATCTCACTTTCGCGCTGCGGGTGCTTTAACCAGGATGTGACACCTTAAAGTTGGATGCAACGCGAAGGAAGTGAGAGGAGATCCACTGTGGGGCGTGAGGGGGAGCAATGAAGATTCTCCGGTCTGCGATGGTGGGAACTTTGCTGTTGACGGGAACCTCCGGCCTTATAAGCGGACAGCGCGGGAGTGGGGGACAGAGTCCGATCCAAAACCCGGGGCCTATGGCGGGGCCGAGTACTATGGGCGGGTTGCCTTCGATCACTGGGCGTAATGATGTACCGGATCCTCTTGGGCCACGGATGCAAGAGCAACAGGCAAAGTCTCGGAATAGCGATCGACAGCGGAGGCTGGTGGAAGATACTGCTCGGTTGCTGGCGTTGGCGGCTGACCTGAAGCAGCAGATGGGTAATAACACGAACAAAGATGCTATGACGGCGGATATGGTCAGGAAAGCCGAAGAGATCGAGAAGTTGGCCAAGAGTGTGAAGGAACGGATGAAGGGCTAGGGTTGAGCGATGAAGATGTTTCGAGTGGCGATGTGTGGGATGGTTTTCGCGGCCGCTAGTGTTGGGATACCTGGGGCGGACGTAGCTTTTGGTCAAACACCCCAGACTTCGGGAGGCCAGACGCAACAATCGTCACGAACTGCGCGGGCGAGCAATGATGCCGCACCTTCGGACAAAGCAAATGTGTCTGCGGCGAGCAAAACTGGCGGGACGGATACGAACGCGCCGGCTGCGGGGGATCAGCCGGTTACTGAGAAGCAGAAGAAGCTCGCTGCGGATACGGACAAGCTGCTGGCGATGGCGACGGCTCTCAAGCAGCAGGTGGACAAAACGAATAAGGATGTTTTGTCGGTGGATGTGATCAAGAAGGCGGAAGAGATTGAGAAGTTGGCGCGGAGTCTGAA
>DATDHL010000408.1:0-8536 GCA_036521575.1 Edaphobacter sp.
GAGAACGTGCGTAGCAGGATCACGTCCTTGCCAGCCTTCACCAGATCCATCACCGAAACCGCATCGGCGAAATGAATATAAGCTTCGTCGACCAGCACGATCGAACCCTTGGGCTTGTTCTCACCGGTACCATCACCACCATAGCCGGTGAAGGCACCCAAACCTTCGCTGGCGACGGTGGCCCCGCCGCTAGAGCTTCGCTCGATACCCCGCGCACCGTCATCCTCACCTATACGGGCTTGCCGACCATAGCCGACACCGGCAACCAGCGCATCCGTCAAATCGCCACGGACAAAACCATCAACACCATCGCCGGCCTCGGGGTCATCACTCCTGGAGCCCTTACCCTGTCCGCTCCCACCGTCATCGCCTACGGCACCGGCCACCTCACTGCAACCCTGTCCACAGCCGCCCCAGCCACCGGCTCCATCACCTTCCTCGACACCTACAACTCCAGCACCACCACACTCGGAACCACACCACTCGCCACCAACTCCGCAACTCTCACCACCACAACGCTCCCCGCAGGCGCCCACAACATCACCGCCACCTACGCCGGAGACCTCACCCATACCGCAGCCCAAAGCCCCACCATCTCCCTCACCATCACCCCAGCCCCCACCCTGACCACGCTGACCGCCTCATCCCCCACAATCTCTCCGGGATCACCCGTCACCCTCACCACGCAAGTCGCCAGTACCACCACTGGCTCCCCCACCGGAACCGTCAGCTTGCTCGACGGCACCACAACCCTCCTCACTACAAACGTTGCAGCAACTGGAGACGCGACCTTCACCACCAGCGCCCTCTCCACCGGATCCCACACCCTGACAGCTGCCTACCAGGGCAACACCAACTTTTCTCCCAGCACCTCCACCCCAGCAATCATCACCGTCGGCGTCCCCGATGGCACCACAACAACCGCAGACTTTAACCTAACCGCCACCGGCAACACTACCCAGACGATCATCCCCGGCGCCTCCGCCAGCAATACCTTCACCATCCAACCGATAGGAGCGACCTCACTCTCCAGCCCAATCGCTCTGGCCGCCACTGGCCTCCCCAACCTGGCCACCGCCTCCTTCAACCCCGCCTACCTACCGCCCGGAACAACCTCCAACACCATCACTTTAACCATCACAACACCACAAACTACCGCACAAAACCACACCTCTACACCACAAATCACAGCCTTCGCACTCCTTTTGCTCCCGGTTGCAGGGATCACCCTCCGCCTGCGCAATCCACGCATAAAATCCCTGACGATCTGCCTGCTTATCCTCCCCCTAACCCTCTGCCTCGGCTGCGGAGCTCGCATCAACACCGGCGTCCAGTCCAACAGCACCAATCCCGCACAGACCTACACCATTACCGTCACCGGCACCGCGACCAGCCCCACCGGAACCATCCTCCAGCACGCCGCAACCGTCACCCTGATCCTGCAGCCATCAACCTAAACCGGAGCCAGCAGCCGAAGCAGGAAGAACACCACCACCCCAGCAAAGAACACCAGAGCCATCCTGATCCCCGGCTCCCGGTTCACCTCCGGCACCAGATCAGTCGCGGCCACATAGATCGTCACCCCAGCCGATAAAGGCAGCCCCACCCGCACCCACGACGGCTCCAGATTGATCACCAGCACACCAAGCAACGTCGTCGCACCCAAAAACAGAGCCGAATTCAACGCCGCCCGTCGCCCCTGCCCACCCGCCAGCATCACACTCGCAACCGTGAACCCCTCCGGAATCTTGTGCAGAAAAACTGCAACAAAGATGACCCACCCCAGCCAGTGCGAAACCACAAACCCCGAACCGATCGCCACACCATCAAAAAAAGTATGCGTAGCCAACCCCATCAGTACCGAGTAGCTCGTCCTCGCCGAAACAAACTCATCGGCATGCGTCTCTTCCCCAAAGTGAAAGTGCGGCACCAGCGTATGCTCCAGCAGATGCACCCCGCAGTATCCTCCCAGAATCAGCATAGGAGCCCACTTCGGGCTTAGCGCCAACCCCTCCGGCACCATCTCCAGCACCGCCGCCGCCAGCATAAAGCCCGAACCCAGCGCCACAAAGTATCGCAATGCCCGCGCCGAAGGAGACCGCCGCACCAGCAGCACTCCACCCAGAACATCCGCGAGACCTGCCACCAGCCCCAGCGTTAGGCTCAACCAAAGTCCCGACACAGTTAGCCGTTATGGCGAGCCGTCAAAGCATCGCCACCCTTCACCGGATTCATCAGCCACCGCAACACCGAGGCCCTACCGCATCGTCGCAGGCCACAAACAGCAAATTTCATAACCTCTTGATTCTACCCGTCTCCGGTCACTGCGACTCACGCGACAGCATAAACACCACGCCGAGCCCGCACAGCAACACCACTCCTTCAAGCCGCTCAGACAAAACGTGCAGCCGCTCAAAATCCACCCGCCCAGCATTCTCCACCGGAGCCGTCTCCACCACACCACCAGCCAACTCACGGTCGCGATCCATCCCCGGTAGAATCCTGAACTGCGAGTAAGCGGTCGCCGCCAGCATGATCCCCGTTAGCGTCAGCTGAATCGCAAACCCCACCCGCGCCGAAACCTCCGCTCGCAGCCACAGGATCGCAGTCGCCACATAAAATATCGCGCCACCGATCAGCCCAATCCAGTGCAGTACCCGCAGCGTCCCACCCACCACAATGCCCGCCTCATGCCCGCTCGGCAGGCTGTGAAAAGCCACCGGCGCAACCACAAAGGCAAAAAAAATAAGACCTCCAACCCACGCCACCATCGCAAACAACCGCAAGGCCCTCAATACAGTCTGCATGCTAGACGAAGTCCCTTCCAATCAGCCGTCGGATTCTCTCTTTCATCGGAGGATGTGTCGAAAACATATTCGCAAACCCTCCGCTCCCCAGCAGCGGAGCCACTATAAACAGATGCGCCGTTGAAGGCGAAGCCTGCATCGGAATCCGCTTCGAATAAGCGTCCAGCTTCTGCAGAGCCCGCGCCAGAGCATACGGGTTTCCGGTCTCCCGCGCCCCCGTTGCATCTGCCTCATACTCCCGCGACCGTGAGATCGCCAGTTGAATCAGCGTAGCCGCAATCGGAGCAACGATAAGCATCAGCAGCGCAGTCAGCCCACCGCCACCGCGCCGGTCACGTCCGCCTCCTCCTCCGCCAAACATCGAAGCCCACATGCCCATCCGCGCAACCATCGTGATCGCCCCGGCCAGTGTCGCCGCAATCGAGCTCGTCAGAATATCCCGGTTCCGCACATGTCCCAGCTCATGAGCCAGCACACCCTCCAGCTCCTCATCGTCGAGCAACTCCAGAATCCCGCGCGTCACCGCCACTGAAGCATGCTGCGGATTCCGCCCCGTCGCAAACGCATTCGGAGAATCCGTCGGAATCACGTAGATCTTCGGCATCGGCAGCCCCTGCTTCGCCGTCAGCCGCTCCACCACCTCATATGCCTTTGGCAATTGCTCCCGCGTCACCGGCTGCGCGTTGTACATCTTAAGCGCCAGCTTGTCGGAGAAGAAGTACGTCCCGAAGTTGAACACCACAGATAGCCCAAACGCCAGCACCATCCCATTGCGTCCACCGAACATGTCTCCGATGAAGAGCAGGAACAGCGTCATCACAACCAGCAGCAGCGTCGATTTGAACGTATTCATCGCTCAACCTCTCACACAACAGGTCCCGTTACCTTGGACGCGTCAACGCTTTGTTCGCCGCGCCCAAGCGCCCGTCGCAGCACCGTCTCGAGCGCGCTCTTCTGCGCCTGATACTCGGCCTCGCTCAACCGTCCCTGCAGCTTGTCAGTCTCAAGCACAAACAGCTCTTCCTTCATCGCAGCCAGCAATGCATTCGGCCCAACCGAGGCCGGCACTGCCGCAACAGGCTGAGCGGTATTCCCCTTCATCAGCATCCCCGCGCCCCCAGCAAGCAACAATCCCAGCCCTCCCAGGATCCACCACTTGTACTTCGCCCACGGATCATTCGTCCCCTCCGGATCAAGCGGATTCCCCAACCCACCACCCGGCCGAGTATCCGCAGCAGCCGATGTATTCCCGCCACCAGCTTGTGCCGAAGCATCCGCAGCTTCTCCACCTGAACCAGCCGTCGCCGCAGCCGAATCCCGCGGCAGTTGCCCGGTTCCCGACACCGTAAAGCCCAACGTCTGCGACGGAACCACATTCCTCGCCACAAACGTCTGCGCCGTAGTCTCCTCGGTCACCGGCGAAAACGGCGTCGAGGGCCCACCCTCGAACTTCATGCTCTTCGGCATCATCACCGCAATCGTGTCGGTCGGCATCACCATCCGCGGCGAGAACTTGAAGCTCCCGCTATAAGGCACGTGGTAAGTAATCTGAAACCGCGTCTCGCCCGGTCGAATCGGAAAGATGAAGGCATAGTGATTCGGATCGCCCAGCGGCACCGGCGAAGCCTGCACCGGCATTCCGCCCGGTCCAAGCGCTGCCGACCCCTCGACCACCGCACCCTCCGGCAGAAAGAACTCAAACGCCCTATCGCTGAACTGCGTCTTGGGCGGGTTAGATTCATTCTTCACAAAGAAGTTCTCGACCACGTGCAACGATTTACCGCTTTCGTCGGTCTGCAGGCGCATCACATTCGCCTCGCTGCTGATCCCCTCCACCTTCGGAGCCGCGGTGAACACCTCCACCTCAACCGACTGCGTTCCCGGAGGCGCTGGCCTGAAGTAATTCGCCTTATCATGCGTCACCCGCACCAGATGCATCCCGCTATCGCCAGCGGGAACCTCCAGCGTAAAGCGACCCTTAGCATCGGTCTTCGTGCGGCTCGCCTCCTGCATACCCTGAGCCAAGCGAATCAACACAACATCATCACCGGCAGCCGGCTTATTCGTCGTCTTATTCGTTACAGTTCCAGTGATCGAATCAGCGAGAGCAAACCCGGAAAACGCCGCAAACGCCACGGCAACCACAACAGCACGTCGAAAAGAAAAGAAAAGAGAAGTCACCATTAAAGTCTACGTCAAACAAGCCATCCTCAACGACGACAGCACCAGATGATTCCTTGTCCCAGGTATCTCAATTGAAAAATCGGTGGCCATCGGTGAAATCGATGTTAAGCCTTCAACGCCCGCCGACCACGCCACGAGATTCCAGCAGTTCCATCTCCGCGATCACGCGCGCCGCCTCATCTTCCAGCCCCGCCCGCTGATCCGCATAGTCCTGCTCAGGATATTTCCCAGCCAGATACTCGAAGTTCAGGTCGCGCAGATTCTCGTAGATCGTATCCTTCCGCTCGCGCAGATAATCCACCCGCGTCTTATCCGCCTGCTTGAACGGATTCCGTTCCGGCCAGAAGATAAACGCAAACAACGCCAGCGTCAGCACCACACCCGCAATCATGCCCATCAGTACTCCGTCTCCCGCCGAATCCGTTCCCGCAGTGCATCGCCACTCGCGTCATGCGTCACCGGAACATCGCCAACCACACCCACTCCGGACCGCAGCTTCCAAACCCGGATCAGAAATGCTGTCCCGACCGTAGCCAGCAAAAACACCGCCATCGGAGCAATCCACGCAACGTTGTCAAACCCTCCACGAATCGGAGCCGCCAGCACCGTAGGCCCATACTTGGCAGCAAACCAGTTCATGATGGCTGTGTCCGATCCACCGCCCGCCATCTGCTCCCGCAACTCGCCGATCATCCGGTCAGAGTCTGGGCAACCAACGTGATTGCACTCAAGCAATATCTGCGTGCAAGAGCAGACGCAGATCATCTGGTGCCCCACCCGATTGAACCGAGACGAAGAATCACCCGCTCCCAGCATTACAACGCCAAGAAGCGCAACCAACCCCGCCTGCATCCACCGCCTAAGCATGGTGGACCTCTGCCACCACCGGCGCCTCTTCTTCCGCACGCGCCTTCACTGCAGACCGCGTCAGATTAGGCACCAGCGCAACAAATGTCCCGATCACCACAATCCCAACACCAATCCAGATCCAATTCATCAGCGGATTCAAAAACACCTTGATGATCGGTTTGTCCGTATCCGGATTCTTCCCCTCATAAATTACATAAAGATCGCGCTGCAGCGTCGAGTGGTTCGCCACAATGGTCGAGTTCTGTTGGCTCGCCGTATAAAACCGTTTCTCCGGAGCAAGCTGCGTAATCTTCTTGTCGCCCTTATAAACATCCAGCAATGCATACTCTGTATCGAAGTTCGGATTGCTGTCCTGAGTAAAGCTCTGGCAGACCAGTCGGTACGGCCCCATCTTCATCTCATCGCCAAAGCCCATCTCCTGCTCGCGCGACTGATTGAACGCCCCACCGGCAATCCCGATAAACATCACCACAATGCCGAAGTGCACGATATACCCGCCATAACGCCGCGTATTCCGCCGGACAAGAAGTATGGTGGAGGCAAACAAATTCTTCCCCGTCTGCGTCCGCACCACCCCAGCTCCGCGCAGAAACTCCGAAGCAATCGCCGTAATCACACCCGCCGCAAGCGAAAACGTAATCAGCGAAAAGATCTCCGCCTGCATATCATCGCCCGCGCTCCACGGATGCACGCCCGAGGCAATCAGCCCCACCAGCGCCACGCCCATGGCAATCCCCGGCAGAATAAAGTTCCGCCGAATCGACCGCAGCGAAGTAGACCGCCACGCCAGCAGTGGCCCAACTCCCGTCAGAAACAGCAGAAACAATCCAATCGGCAGATTCACCCGGTTATAAAACGGAGCCCCCACCGTAACCTTCGACCCCTGCACATACTCACTCAAAACAGGGAAGAGCGTCCCCCACAGAACCGTAAAGCAAGCCGCCAGCAGCACCAGATTATTGAACAGAAAACTAGACTCGCGGCTCACCAGCGACTCTAGCTTGTTCTCGCTCTTCAAATGATCCTTCTGCTTGAAGAACGTAAATAGGCACACCGCAAACACAATCAGGATGAACCCATAGAACCAGCTTCCAATCGAAGACTGCGCAAACGCATGCACCGAGCTCACAATCCCCGACCGCGTCAGCAGCGTCCCCAGAATCGTCAGCATAAACGTCGAGAAGATGAGCCACACATTCCAACTCTTCATCATCCCGCGCTTCTCCTGCATCATCACGGAGTGCAGAAACGCCGTCCCCGTCAGCCAGGGCATCAGGCTCGCATTCTCAACCGGGTCCCAACCCCAGTACCCACCCCAACCCAGCACGCTATAAGCCCAGTGCGCACCCAGAAAGATCCCGCAGGTCAAAAACAGCCACGTCACCATCGTCCACCGACGCGTAATGTGGATCCACTTCTCCCCTGGATACCGCATCATCAGCGCCCCCAGCGCAAACGCAAACGGCACCGCGAAACCCACATATCCCAGGTAAAGCATCGGCGGATGGATCACCATCTCCGGATACTGCAGCAGCGGATTCAGCCCAAAACCATCCAGAGCCTTAGGCCCCGGCTGAATCGCAAACGGCGGAGCCGCAAAGTTCAGCAGCAACAAAAAGAACACCTGAACCCCAGCCAGAATCGTCGACGCATACGCCGACAGCCGTACATCCACCCTATGCCGCAGCCGCAGCACAAACCCATACGCGCTAAGCAGCCACGCCCAGAGCAGCAGCGACCCCTCCTGCCCCGACCAGAGCGCAGAAAACTTATAAGCCGTATTCAGATCTTTATTCGTATGGTGCAGGATGTACGAGACCGAGTAGTCGTTCGTAAACGAGGCCCACACCAGCGCAAATGCCGCGCAACTCAGCGCAACAAAGCTCCCGATCCCAGCCCGCCGAGCCGTCTCACCCAGACGCCCAGCCCCATCCGTAGCGTTCCCGCGCCAAAGCGCAAATCCCCCCGCCACCAGGGTATAGACGCTCAAAGCCAGAGCCAGAAGCAGCGTAAAACTACCAAACTCCGGCATGGGATGCAATTGCATGGGATTCCTCTACCCTTATTCTCTCAAGGGCAGGCCCCTTACAGCAATAAACCGTCGTTTACCGCACGGTCGGCGCAGCGGCCTCTGTTTGCCCCATCCCGATCAAGCTCTTCACGCTGGCCAGCAGATTCTCCGGCAAAAGCGGCTTCAACCGGAACAACACGTTCATGCCTTCGTACTCCATCTCTGCCTCTTCCATCCCGCTGATCACCAGCACTGGAAGCTTCGGCCGGGTCTTCCGCAGTTCGCGCACAAACTCCGCCCCGTTCATTCCCGGCATAATGTGGTCTGTAATCACCAGCCGGACATCGTCAAGAAACTCGCCCGTCCTGAACTGCTCCAGGGCGCGGCCCGGATTCAGCGCAGCGATCACAAAGTACCCCGCCCGTTTCAGAATCGTCTGACGGGTGGCCGCCTGCACTGCATTGTCATCGATCAAGAGAAGGGTATCGGTCATCAGCATTGACAGCTCCAAGGGAGAAGAAACCCTGCAAGTGACACATTCAGCCCCTTTTCCTCGCAACCACCACGAAAGCCGGTTACCGCGAGTGGTCTGACAACATTCGTCCAAGTTCTACTGAACGTCGGTCCTTTATGCAACTCCCCTTTCGATGCAGAGGTAACGCTT
>DATDHL010000409.1:0-6076 GCA_036521575.1 Edaphobacter sp.
CGACTCTTTATTGGGCAAGTGCAATGCACACCCCGTCGCCCAGCAATAAATTGACTCGTCAGGTGCTGCGGGAAGCTGAAGCTGCGACGTGGCCGCCAATATGACGTCCGACCGCCACCCGGTCCAGCTCCGAGGACTGCGTTTCATGAGCGATCACGCCGCTGCTCATCACCACGATTCGGTCTGCTAACTGCTCCAACTCATCAAGATCCTCGCTCACCAGCAGCAAGGCTCCTCCCTTGTTTCTGAGTTCGACCAGATGGTTGTGTACAAATGCTGTCGCGACAAAGTCGAGTCCGTGGCATGGGTTGGCAACCACCAAAACTCTGGCTTCGCCTCCGATGAGATCGCGTCCGAGCACAGCCCGCTGCACATTGCCACCTGAGAGATTGCGTATGGGGGTGTCGGGAAACGGCGGACGAATCGAGAAACGTCGGATAACCGCCAAAGCTGCGTCCTTAATCGCCGCGCGATTCAGAAACCATCGCACTTTCGACAACGGAGGCCGATCAAAGGTGCGCAAAGCGAGATTTTCTGCCACGGTCATCGACGGAACTGTTGCATTCTCCAATGCCTCCTCGGGCACAGTGAACAATCCGGCCGTAAGAATGCCGCGGCGAGTAGGATGAAACCGCTTGTTAAAGGCGCGAATCTCGCCGCTCTCGATGGTGCGCTGGCCTGCAATGGCTTGGACCAGCTCTCGCTGACCGTTACCCGAAACGCCAGCTACACCAAGAATTTCTCCGCTGCATACGGTAAGGCTGACCTGGTTCACCGCGACCAGTCCGTTATCGCCTCGGACCGTCAATTCCTTAACCTCTAACGCGATCGCGCTCGACGTGGCATTCCCTTTATCGACGGGTTCGGGAAGTCGCGATTCCCCCATCATCAACTCAGCCAGCATGGTTTCGTTGGATTCCGAGACCGGCTGTGAGGTGATAACCCGGCCACCACGCAAGACAGTCACATCGTCGGCGTAGTCCATCACCTCGCGCAATTTATGCGTGATGAGGATTACGCTTAAAGTGCCTCGCTGTACCATCCGAGAGAGCACTCCCATTACCTCATCCGATTCGGCTAGCGTCAGAACGGAGGTAGGCTCGTCCAGGATCAGGATCTTCGCATCCAGATAGAGTTGCTTCAGGATCTCTACCTTCTGTTTCTGTCCTGCTGAAAGATGCGCAATACGACTCTGCAGATCGATTGCGAACGGCGCGGTCTCCAGGAACTTCCGTAGCCGGGCGTGCTCCTCGCGCCAATGGATGAAGGCAGGGAGGTCCTTCCGGGCTAGCAAGAGATTCTCCGCCACGGTCATGGATGGAACCAGCGTGAACTGCTGGAACACCATGCCAATACCTAGGGATCGAGCCTCGGTCGGATTCGTGATGCGTCTTTCATCGACTCTGACTTCTCCCGTATTGAGCGAGTAGAAGCCGAGCACGCACTTTGCAAGAGTGCTCTTGCCAGCTCCGTTTTCGCCAATCACTGCGTGAAAAGTTCCTGGGCGGACAGTGAGGTTCACTGAGTTCAGAGCATGAACGTGACCGAACGACTTGCTGGCACTTTGAACTTCTACCAGGCCCGGTTTCCCAGTGTTCATCCTTTACCTCCGAGGGCACCGGGCATACCGGCGAGCTTACGGCTTTGGGAACAGGAGGCGATCATGAGAACAAGGGTTAGGACATAGGGGGAGGCGTTGAAGAGCTGATAGAAGCCGGTGAATCCCAAGGATTGGAACAGTGGACCGAGGGCCTGCGCGCCTCCGAAGAATAGCGAGACCGCCAAGCAACGAAGCGGAGACCAACGTGCGAAGATGACGAGAGCCACTGCCATTAGCCCCTGCCCTCCCGAGATGCCCTCCGACCAGATTCCGGGGAAGTAAAGCGTCAAGTGCGATCCGCCGATGCCAGCCAGGGTTGCGCCGATGGTCGTCGCGATCACCCGATACTGTCGAGTGGAGATTCCCATGGAGCGTGCCGCCTCGGGCGCATCACCAACGGCGCGGATGTGAAGCCCCCATCGCGTGTATTGGAAGGCGTAGTGCAATGCAAAGGCGGTTACGATACCGAGGAAGAACAGCGGGCTGATCCGGAGAGCGGCACGTAGCGCCGGATTCGATGTCCACGCGCCAAACTCTAACACGGGCAACTGCGGAGCCATGGGGGCAACAAACTGCTTGCCGAAGAAAAATGCCAGTCCACTGCCGAAGACGACCATGGCAATGCCTGCCGCAATGTCGTTGACGCCCGGCAGTTCGGTCAATCCTGCGTGCAGCAGACCGAGCAGGCCGCCGACGATTGCAGCCGCCAGCGCTCCGAGCCAAGGCGACCCGCTGCGCTGTGAGATCGCGAAGGCGGTCATCGCGCTCATGAGCAGGATGCCTTCCATCCCAAGGTTGATTCGGCCACTTTTTTCTGTGAGACATTCTCCGAGGCTGACAAACATGTACGGAATGCTGCCGCGGATCACGGCTCCGAGGAGAGCTGCAGCGATCATCAAGATACCAATGGAATTAGGGTGCATCGTTCGTGACCCGGAAGAATTCAAAGCGCCCATAGAGCGTCTCTGAAGCGAGAATCAGCAGGAAGGTAATGCCCTCAAACACAGCGATGGTGGCATCGGGGAGATCAAGATCGCGTTGAAGACTGCCGCCGCTTGCGATCACTGCGCCAAGAACCAGCGAGACAATAAGAATGCGTAGTGGAGATTGGCGGGATAGAAACGCGACGAGGATGCCAACGTATCCATATCCTGCTGCTATGGCATGGCTGGCGCGTCCGTGGACAGCCGCCACTTCCACCATGCCTGCCAGGCCGGCGCATGCCCCTCCGATAAAGCTTGCCGTAAGAATGACCGCGCCTAACGGTAAGCCGACCAAACGAGCTGTTCGGGGATTTCCGCCAACCACCTTAACTTTCATGCCCCACACCGTACGCTCCAGCAAGAACCACGCGAGAAGCGATGCCACAACTCCAAACACGAGCCCCATATGAACCCGGGAGTTGAACAGATGGCCAAGCTGGTGAGATTCCAAAATCGGATGGGTCGCTGGAAAGTTCAGGCTGGCGGGGTCACGCATTGGACCTTCTACTAACTGCAGCATTAGAGCGATAGCGATGTAGTTGAGGAGCAGACTGCTGATGACTGCATTGACGCCACGATAATGCTGCAGGCCTGCGGCAACTGCGATCCAGACGCCACCCGCGAAGCCACCGGCGGCCGCCATGGCCAAAAGACTTATCCATGCGGGTGCGGATTGCGTCGATAGGCCTGCAGCAGCAGCGGCCAATCCTCCCATCACAAAAGCACCTTCGTTGCCGACCGTGATGATTCCGGCGCGCGCAGGCAAAGCAGTACACAATCCGCAGAGCATCAGAGGCGCGGCGCGCAGCAGACTATTTTGCCATGAATACCAGCTTCCAAACCCGGCCCTATAGATTGAACCGAAGACGCTCCAAAAGGGCGCGCCCCACAGAACGCAGAATCCTCCGAATAGAGCCATCGAGACCAGAAAGGCCATCGCCGGGACTGCCACGGATTCAAGAGATTTTCGTGAAGGAATAATGGCGGTGTGGTTCATAGGCCCCTAACGTTCCCTTCGATTCCTTCGAGCAACCAGTTCATGCGATCGAGAACCGGGTCTTCGATAGAGATTGTCTTGCCGGCAGGAACGACGACCTTTCCCGTGTTGTCGCGTAAGGGCCCCTGATAGATTGCCTGAGAGCTGCTGAGAAGCTGCTGCTGCGCGTGCGCGACCTTATTGCGAACATCTGGCGTCACAGCAGAACCGAAGGGTGACAACCTGCAGAACTGATCCTTAAGGGTACCCGCCATGCGCCGTGGAATCGTTCCATTGGTGACTGATTTTCCGTCGTGAATCATCTGTGCGTATCGCTTATAGACGACTCCCCACGACCATTCCGCCCCGGTCAGAAAGCGGTGCGGCGCCACTACCGACTGGTTGAACTGATAACCAGTTGCCCAGATCCCGCGGCGCTCGGCAACCTGCACTATGACTCGGGGCGAACCTGTATGCCCTGTTAGCACGTCTACCCCTTGATCGGCGAGACTGCTTGCCGCCTCTGCCTCCCGTACCGGTAGCACCCAGTCGCCAGTAAAGATAACTTTCATCGACGCAGACGGATTCACGCTGCGCGCCCCCAGCATGAAGCTGTTGATGTTACGTAACACCTGAGGGATCGGCTTAGCTGCAACAAAGCCGAGGCGTCCTGTACGAGACATCAGGCCAGCAGTGAGTCCAGCGAGGTACTCCACTTCATCGATAAAGCCAAAGTAGATTCCTATGTTTGGCGGATCAATTCCTTCCCGATAGAAACCTCCGCAGTGGAAGAACTGGGTGTTTGGATTCTCGCGCGCAATTCGCAAGACAAAGGGATCCAGATAGCCGTAGGAGGTGGCAAAGATCGCACGCGCACCGTCCTGATGGATCATGTTGCGCATGGATTCTTCTACGGAGACGGTTTCTAAGACATTGGCTTCTTCAACAGCCCTTACAAAAGGCAGCGCCATGACCGACTGCTTTCCTTCGGCGTGCGCCTGATTGTAGCCAAGATCATTCTTGGGGCCGCCGTAAAGAAACCCCATGACCAACGGGGGCTCCGCAGCCTTCACCAGCGACGGCTTTAAGAGTGCTATCGCGGTTCCGGCTGCTGTTAGAGAGGTTATAAATTTCCTGCGGGAGAGCAGGTGGGATTTGGTCACGCCGTCTCCCCCGGCACGCTCGCCGGCTCTGGCATAACGATCGGCGCACAGGAGACTCCCATCTGTTCGAGCTGCCGGGCAACACGAAGAACAGAGGCTTCGCGATAGGGCGCCCCGATCACTTGCACTCCCAGCGGAAGCGAGCCCGGCTCAAAGACCGGAACACACATGACCGGCAATCCGATAAAGGAGATCGGTTGCGTGAAGATGCCCAGATTAGGACGTGAAGGCACTTCCTTGCCGTCCAGCACAATCGTCTCCTGTCCAATGCGGATAGCGGAACAAGGAGTCGCCGGTGCCAGAATTACGTCGACGTTACGAAACAACTCTCGGACTTGATCGCGGAAGATCCTGCGAAAACGCTGCGCGTGGGAGTACCACGATACCGGCAGCAATGCTCCGGCCAGGAACCGTTCCACGACTACGGGATCGAAGTCGTGCGGTCGGGTCCGGAGATCTGGCAGGTGGAGGTTGCCGCCTTCACAAGCAGTGATGACATAAGCCGCGGCGCGGGCCTTTTCGACATCAGGAATGGTTATCGTCTGCTGAACATCCAGAGCTTTGGCAACCTTGCGAACTGCCTCAAACGCTTCTGGTGTGCCCTGGCTGCTGAAATAGCCGTTTGCTACGGCGATCCGCAGATCCTTCGTACCGAGTTCGAGTTGCGGTAACACGGGCTCGGCGGGCAGTGTGCTTGCCACCGGATCTCGCGGGTCTGGTCCGTGGAGGACGTCGAAGGCAAGGGCAATATCACGCACTGAACGGGCGAACGGACCGACGTGATCGAAGCTTTCGGCGAAAAGAACCGCGCCAGCACGAGATATTCGACCATAGGTGGGCTTTAGCCCGTACACACCACAAAGAGCGGCCGGGACACGAATCGAGCCATTGGTATCTGATCCCACAGTCAGCGGCACCATGCCCGCAGCTACTGCGGCAGCCGATCCACCGGAGGACCCCCCGGCCACCCGATCCGGATCGTGCGGATTGTGCGTCGGCCCGTAATGTGTGTTCTCGGTCGTGAAGCCATAGGCGTATTCGTCCATGTTCAACGCGCCCAGCAAGACGGCTCCTGCACCCTTCAAACGCTCCACGACAGCTGCGTCTCTCTCGGCTGCAGGTTTTTCCGCGTGGATCTTGGATCCTGCGATGGTCGTGTGGCCGGAGATATCAAACAGATTCTTGACGGCGAATGGGACGCCCGCCAACGGGCCCGGATCGTCACCGGCGGCAATGCGTGCGTCGATTGCGTCTGCGTGAGCGAGAGCTTCTTTTTCCAGGACCAACGTGAAACAGTTCAGATTGTTGTCCTGGGCTCGAATTGTTTCAAGCGCAGCAAGCGTGCCCTCGCGCG
>DATDHL010000410.1:0-4875 GCA_036521575.1 Edaphobacter sp.
TATGAAGTGGCTCTGGCTACCGACATAGTTCACCGAAACGGTGATGTTATTCGTAACCTCACGCTGCATGCCAAAGTTATAGAAGATGAACTGTGGCGCGCGACCGGCAAGATAGGGATCGGGAAAAGCTATTCCTGTACCTGAACCGGCAAAGGTGCCCGTAGCTCCGTTGCAAGGAGCAAAGGCTTGCCCGGAGCACACGTAGAAGCCAGTCCCCTGTGTTTGACTGACGGCTCCTATGGGAGTGATGGGTGCCAGCACGTATCCTGGCCCGCCGAAGTTCGCGTTCTGAGCGGAAAATGCAGGATTGTTATTGAGATAGAAGGCGGGGCCCGCGTTCGGGCCGGCAGCTCCATCGGTAAAGGACGTCGTACTATTGAATCCGGCCTGTCCCGTTCCAGTACCCGCTCCGCCTGCTCCACCGGTTCCACCAGCGTGAGAGAAGAGGACTCCCCATCCACCCCGGAAAACGGTCTTGTCGTCGACGGAATAAGCGAAGCCCAGACGTGGCCCGAAGTTCTTGAAGTAGTTATCGACAGGCGTCCGGCAGTTACAGCTGATGCCGGATCCGCCATGGTTCCCGGCAAACTGAAGCGCTCCAGGATTACCCGTAATGGGGTTAGCGATATTGGGATTAAGGAACGACCAGCGATCTTGTGACTCCGTATACGTCGGAATGTAATCCCAACGCAGGCCAAGATTGAGGGTTAGTTTTGGAGTGACCTTATAGTCGTCCTGGAAGTAGAGTGCGAAGGGGCGGAACCGGCCACCCACCAGGCTGAAGGGTTGAAGGGTCGCACTGCTGCTGCCAACAGCACCCAGGATAAAGCTGGCATAGGAGTAACCCGTATTGGCCGTGTAGGTCGTCCCCGTAATGCTGGCAGTCTCGTTCGTGCTCCAGTTCATCGGTGTGGGGGTTGAGGGTCCGTCGGCGGTGCTTGCGTTGTTCTCCAGCCATTGATATTGGCCGCCAAAGTTCATGGAGTGCTTGCCCTTCAGCCACTGAACGTTATTCAGCAGCGTGTAGGTCTCCGAGACATTCGTGGTCGTAGGAGTATTACCGACCCAGGCCGATGGAGCGTTAGCCCCTTGGGTAGGGTTAGCAGGAGCAACGAAGGGTCCTCCGAAGAGGGTATTGGCGGCGTTCTGTGAAGCCTGACCGGCCGGGAGTCCGGTAATTCCCGAGGCAGAGAGAGCGTACTTCGAGTTCGGCATGCTCCCCACGATGTTCTGGACCGGCGGCCCACCGAAGTTCATAAAGCCGAATTTGAACTGATTTACGAGGTGCGGGGTGAACGAATACGTATGTTGCAGGTCAGCCCAGTGGCCAGCAACAATGGAGATCGTCGTGGGAAGGTAAGGTACCGGCAGGGGGGCGTTGGGCGCTGTCCCCCCAAGCGCCGTATACGGAACAGCATGCCGGTTGTCGCCAGTAATAGCAAACGACAATGTCTGCTTCTCGGAGATGTTGTAGTCGACCCGGCCCGAATACAGCCAGTTGTCGTACCCGGTCGGGACGCCGCCGAGATAGTTATTCTGGATAGTCCCGACGGTGCTGATCGTCGGATCGGGCAGAAAGCTCTGCTGATACTGGCTGATGGGCGAGATCTCGCTGGCTGGAATGACGTTTGCCTTACCAGGGGAGACCAGCGTCGGATTACCGTTCGATCCACTGCCCCCCGCTGGACCGTAGCCATATTGATAACGGCAAGGCCCATTGGTGCTATGCGCGGTGCAGCTGGCGAGCGTAGTCGGATCGTAGATGGGATAGTTGATGACTGGAGTAAGGGTATTTCCGATGGCACCCGTGCCTGCATTGGCTTGCAGCTTGGGATCGAGCAATTCCTGGAAATTCCCTTGGCGCATCAGCGCGGTTGGCACGGTGCTGGCGCTTGGATTGACGCCAATCCGCGAACGGAACTTGTCATAGGCAGCATAGAAGAAGAGCTTGTCCCTGCCGTTATAGAGGAACGGAAGTTTAACAGGCCCACCAACGGAGAAGCCCAGCTCCGTCTGATGCTCCGCTGGCTTCGGACCTGGAACGGTTACAACAACACCGTTTTGCACGACCTTCTGAGTGTTGCCGCCACCAGGCTTCGAGGAGAAGCTCCACGCATCAAATGCAGTGTTACGGAAGTAGCCGAAGACCGCGCCATGATACGTGTTGGTACCAGACTTGAGGTTGTAGTTCGTCAGACCCGCACCCTGGTACTCAGCCGAAAAACCACTGGTCACCACCGTGACCTGGTCAATGGCTTCAAGCGGAACGATGTTGAAGACGGGCCGGTTGTCGGCCTGCTGGCTCTGCGTTGTGATGGGGAGGCCGTCGACATACAGCTCGCCCAAACGCTGTCCCGTACCGCCGATGATGGAAGAGCGTCCACCGGGAGGGACCTGCGCGCCGGGCAGAAGGTTGGAGAACTGGGTGATATCACGCTGCTGACTGCCAGCGATCATGATAGGCAGCTTGGTATAGAGTCTGTTCTCGATCGTGCCACCCAAAGTCGCATTGGTGGTCTCGAGCGCCGGGGGCGCGCCAGTAACGGTGATGGTCTCATTCTGAGCGCCCGTCTTCAGGCTGATGTTAAGACCAACGTTACTCAACGCATTGACAGTGATGTTTTCCTGTTTGAACGTGGAAAATCCTGTGGCAGTGACCGTCACGGTATATGTGCCCGGGGTAAGCGGCGAGATGTTGTAAAGTCCCCCCGAGGATGAAGTGCGGACGGTCTCTACGCCAGTATTGACATTGCGCGCGGTGATCGAGGCGTTAGGAACGACGGCGTCCGTAGCATCCGTCACCGTGCCGCTGATGGCACCTTGACCGCCCGTCTGCGCCATCATAGGCATCGCCATCAGACCAATGCAGATCACGTGGGCTACCAGTCCACCCAACCGACTCATCAAACTCGCATCACTCCGCATCTTCCTTACTCGCATCGCAAACCTCCTGAAATCCCTCAGTGGATCGTCCCCGCATCTCTCGATACAAATGGTTCGACCAAATTTGTACGTTTTTTGGCTCGAACGAAAATCTACGGGATGGAGAAAACAAGTGTCAATAGAAAAATTATTCCTAAATCAAAACGGCCGGCAAACTCTCGCCGGAGTCGCCTATTCTTCCCGCAACACTTCCAGCGGCTTCTGCCCCAATATTCGGTGACTCGCTACCCACCCCGTAACCACCGTCAGAGCCGCCGTAGCCAGCAAAGCCGCCACATTCCACACCCAATGAAAGTGATACGCAGCCTCCATCCGCACCAGCAGAGTCCGTGCAATCAGATTGGCAAAACCAACCCCCACCAGCCCCGCCACCAGCCCCAGCACTGCAAATTCAATAGAAAACACCGTGGCAATCCGAGCCCGCGTAGCCCCCAGTGTCTTCAGGACCACGACTTCCCGAATCCGGCGATACCGAGTCCCCGCAATCGAGCTCGCCAGAATAATAATCCCCGCAAAAATACTGAACGCCGCCAGAAACTGAATCACATACGTAATCTGCAGTACAACTGACCGCACTGTCTCCAGCGCCTGCGCCACATTGATCACCGTAACCGTCGGATACGCCTGATACAGCGCCCGCTGCAACTCACCCACTCGCGCCGGATCTACATGAATCCCCCCATACCAAACCACTGGCAGCCCCTTCAGCGGAGCAGGCGGCAGAATAAACTCAGCCCGCGAATACGCATGCTGTCCATCCGACTTGATCAGCGGCCCCACTGTAGCCACAAACTGCGTATCCTGCGCCGCAAATGTAATATGCGAGCCCAATTTCACACCCAGCCGCTGAGCAGTCCGTTGACCGATCGCCACCATCGGCTGCGTCTCCTTCGCATCCCACCACTTCCCTGCCACAATCGTTGTCCCCGGCGGCGCCTTCTCCGACCAAGTCAAATTAATCGACTGCAACATCCGCTTCGGAAAATTCGTCAACTTCGCCTGATTCGCCGGAACCCCGTCAATCGCAATAATCCGCGACGACACCACCGGCAACAGCTCCGGCTCCGACATCACGCTCTTCTGCGACTTCAACAGAGCCCGCATCCCCTCAATCTCATCGTTCGTAATGTCGATAAGAAAAACATTCGGCAGATTAGGCGCGCTCGAAATATGCAGCTCGGTCACCACCGCCTGCTGCACCAGGTAGACCGCCATAATCTGCATCACGCCCATACCTAACGCCGCCAGCAACGCAGCCGAAGGATTCCCGGGTCGATAAAGATTCGCCAGCCCATGCCGCACTGCCGAAGGCAGGCTCAGCCGCGTCGTATTCAAAAACCACCGCAGCCCCGCCAGCACACCAGCCGAAGCCGCAAGTAACACCGCCAGCACCCCAACCAGCCCCAGCGAAAACACCTTTCCCACCGTAGCCGAGTCCGAAAGCGTAGTAGCAATCCCCGCCAGTCCTGCCAGAATCAACGCAGCCGCAGCAATCTGAGCTAAGTTCTTCCGCAGCTTACGAAAGATCGCCGTCACAAAGGGATCGTCGTTATCCTCCACCGCCCGCCGCAGAATCAAAATCGGCCGCACATTCCGAATATCAAGCAACGGAGGCAGCGTAAACAGAAGCGTAGTCAAAACACCCGCGCCCAGCCCCGTCAAAACAGTCCGCAACTGAATATGAAGATCCGTCTCAAAATTAACGAACTTCGAAAGGAAGTAAGGAAACGCAAGCTGCACGCCCACACCAAGCGCCACACCAAGCAATCCGCCCAGCAACCCAAGCATCAACGTCTGCAGCAGATAAATCTTGATAATCTGCCCCGACCGCGCCCCCAGCGACTTCATAATCGCAATCGTATCCAGCCGCTGTTGCAGATGCGCACGCATCGCCATCGCAACGCCCACAGCACCCAACACCAGCGCCACCAA
>DATDHL010000411.1:0-3587 GCA_036521575.1 Edaphobacter sp.
GCCGAGGAGCCGATCGTGCGCCTGATTCTCGACGGCACCGTCGTTCGCGTGCGGCTCGACCGCAAGGCGACCTCGATCTCGCTCCTCGTTGTCCTCGGCGTGCGCGCGGACGGCCAGAAGGTGCTGCTCGCGATCAAGAGCGAAGGCGCTTCTTACTGCCCATGAGACTATCTCCTCAAAAATCAAGAGTTTTCTGGTGAGGATCGAGAGACGGCGGCCGTCGCGAGCGTCGGGCTATCGCTTCGCGACGGACGTCTTCGCGCTCGAGATCCTGCGAGCGGATGATCCACGGCGCACCTTTGCAGAGTTGTTGGGCTGGTAAGGTGCCATTCCGAAGCATCCGCAATATCGTAGAGGGGCTGACGGACAAGGCTGCTGCGGCCTCGTTGAGTGTTACCTCGCCACGTTCGGCGCGTTCGCCTTCTCGGTAAGGAGCGATCTTCTGGTGCTGCCGCAGGGTACAGACGCGACCGCGGGTCCAGCTATTGCCGCGACCGGTTGATTTGCCTGAACGGTTTAAGATGGCGGCTATCGATTCATCTGGCAGTTGGCGAGCGAGGATTCGCACAAGCTCGACAACGTCGGCATCGGTTGCCCACCGATTTTGACCGGCTTTGTTCTTCTTCACGCTGAGGTGCGTGTGATCACCACCCTGCCAATGAATGATGAGTTCGATCTTATCGGCTATCACGTCGACCACGATCTCATCGATTAACAAGCGAAGTATCTTCTTGCGCGTTTCGACGCTCGCACCAACGCTGTCCCACGCACGTGGAAGATCACGTCCGAGCGCAAGCAGGCGTACGCGATCCGCAGGACTGAGTATGATAGCCGGCTCGATGTTGTGTTGAGCGAGATGCTCTTCAAGGGCGCGCACGTTGGCCAGCTTTTCATTCCAACGTCGCTCTAATTCGCCGGCAACCAATCGGTTGTCGGGGTCGACTTGATCATAGTGACGATGCGCGCGTGCAGCCTCGTACCGCGCTTGCTCGAGCGCATTCTCGAGTTGTCGCCTCTTCCCCAATAGATCCTGTTCATGATCATTCATGGCTGCGATCGCAGACTCGATGCCGAGTGGCTGCAGTCGATCAAGAACTTCTTGGGCGACCGCCCGATCAATCCGCATACCCCCAAACGCGATGCATCCGCCCTTGACCCTGTCGCTGAAAGCGCCGCAAACGTAGCGTTGGGCCGGCCCGCCCTTGGCACTGTAGGAGACCTTCAATTTTCTACCGCAGCGGGCGCATCGAAAAAGACCCGCGAGCAGGGCCTCGCCCCGGCGAATCGAGCCACGCCCCAAGTTACTTCTTCGATTGGCGTTATCGGCAATCAGGCGCTGATTCCTTTGAAATTCTTCCCACGAAACATACTCCTCGTGGTGGCCCTTGATCAAAACGTCCCAGTCCTTCCAATTGCGGCGTATGTTGCGACAGGTCCGCTTACGTCCGTTCTCGATCGTCACCGTTGTACCCCGCCGGCCGAAGGCGTAGGCTCCGCAATAGACTGGGTTTGTCAAGATGTGATGGATCGTGTGGTACACGGGCGCCTTCCAGTCGATTGATCGCTTGCCCGACTCGTGAACCACGACAGGCAACAGGATCTGCTCCTGCCTTATCCAGAGGAGCACTTGCCGGACACTCTGCAGCTCCGCGAACTTGTGGAACACAAGATCGATGGCTTCCCGCACTCGGCGATCGGGATCCTTCTCGATCCGGTCGTCATCCGTCTTAAAATATCCGACCGCTACGATCGTAAAGAGCTCGCCGCGTCTGGCCTTCTGGCTCCTGGCCTCGGACGAGCGCTGCCGGAACATCGACAGCTCCATCTCGCTCATGGTTCCTTTCATGCCGAGCAGCAGTCGATCGTTTGACTGACGCGGATCGTAGATGCCATCCGCATCGATGATCAGCGTGCCAACCAGTCCACAGAACTCCAGCAGTGTATGCCAATCTCGTCCGTTCCGCGCGAGTCGGGACGCCTCAATCGAGAGGACCGCGCCGACGCTGCCTTCGCAGATGCCCGCCAGCAGTCTTTCGAAACCTGGCCGGGCTATGCCGTTGCCGGAGCGACCGAGATCGTCGTCGATGATTTGAACGTCGCTCCAACCGAGCTGCTGCCCGCGAGCAACGAGTGCGTATTGGCGCCGTTTACTCTCAAGATTGTTGACGACTTGATGATGCGACGACTGACGAATATAGACAATAGCGTTGCGTGCCAGATGCTCAGGCGTGATCTTGGTCATTACTTGCCTCCTGATCGCGCATCTCGCCGCGCCCTGCTTCGGCAACGGACATCGCCTCTGTCAGAAGCGCCTTCAGCAGGTCCACCGCCGCCGTTCGTTGAGGGGGCGGCAGTTCGTTCAGCATTGGTGTCTTGAACAGATTCGGTTCGGGTGGCATCCATCGTCTCATTGCTCTCTCCTCCAGGACCATGCATCCCGGAGGATGAAGCCATGAGTCTGTCGATCATCGCCCGCAGCTCGAGAAGCCGATGCACAGAAAGGCGTGGACGAGATACAATCCGAATCGCTCCTGCGGCGGGGAGGGTCATCCATTCGGGGAGCAGGCACTTTGCTCCATCAACTGGCTTGCGGATGATCAGATGACGAGTACCCGCGTGCTCAGTATCGCCAACAACGAGCACAGACTGGCCGACGAGCGGGTGGAAGGCGTAGGTGACCGTCACCTCGAAGGTCAGACACCCGGCATTATGAACTCTCTTCGAGCATGGGTGGCGAGAGCGCCGAGGCCTGGCGCACCGTCCTCGACGATCTCATCAAGCGCGGGCTGCAGCGCCCCGAGTTCCTCATTGTCGATGGCGCGGCGGGGCTCGACAAGGCCATTGCCGCCGTGTGGGACGGCGTACCGGTCCAGCGCTGCACGGTTCACAAGCACAGGAACTTGCTTGCGCATGCGCCCGAGCGCCTGCATGACGAGATCACCGCGGACTACAACGACATGATCTATGCGACGACGCCCGAAGAGATCGCGGTCCGCCGCAAAGCCTTCATCCGAAAATGGAGGCTCAAGCATCGTGCTGTCACCGACAGCCTCGATGAGGCCGGCGACCGCTTGTTCGCTTTCACCCGGCTGCCGCCGAGCCAATGGCGCAGCCTGCGCACTACCAACGCTATCGAGCGTTTGCACGAGGAATTCAAGCGACGGATCAAGACCCAAACCGTTCTGCCGTCAGCCGACACCGCTGCGATGTTGTTCTGGGCACTGCTGGCCTCAGGACAGATCAACATGCGCAAGGTCGATGGTTGGCGGACACTCGCCACAAAACCCATCGATCAGCCGATTGACCTTGTTGCCTGAAACGCTACCTTCATGTTCCCGGAGAATCCGCTAAACCGAATTCCAACCGCATTCCGGACGGCACCGAGCAGACCGCCCAATGATAATGCCGAAACCCGTCCGCCATTCCTGGCTGCGGGCATGACTGCGAACACAACGATCCCGACGAAGTAGATCAAATAAAACGCTGCTGCCGCAGGGAGGTTCGGCTTCTCTGCCAGCACATCCCCCAGTGAACTTCTGTAAAAACTCATCGCACGACTAAGCCAGATGTAGTCCACAGCAAGAAAG
>DATDHL010000412.1:0-8187 GCA_036521575.1 Edaphobacter sp.
GCCGATAGTGCTCTCCTGGTAACGAATCTGGGCGTAAGATCAAGGACACAAAGCGAATACAACTTCGGGCCATCCAATTGCGTCCTTATATAGATAGGACATAGGGCGTTATCCAAATAGAAAGCGCACAGCCAGATTCGCCTGCACTACTGCGAACCGGGAAGTCGACGAGGTGTTTCTCTTGGCCAAGGTATGTTCGGTTATCTCTTCACAGGTTCCCGGGATGAGACGGTCTGTCATCCTGACCCTTGCGCTGTTCGGAGCAATGGCTCCCGTTACGAGGGCCCAGCAGTCCGTCAATCTGCCGCCCAGTACTGAGGCGATGCTGACGCTCCCCTACCCTCCTGCCCTTCCGGACTCCGCCATGCTCCCGGACTCCCCGGGAACAGTCCTTACCAGTTCCAGCAGCGCAACGCCGGACGACTCCGCCGGTTCAGACGGCCAAGCCGTGGCGGCCGCCGGGCCGACAGTGGGACCTCACATAAAGCTTATCGCGTCTGATCAAATCGCTCCCCCGCAAACAGCTGGGGAGAAGGTAGTCATGGGCCTGCGCGACACGGTGACTCCATTTGCGGCGATAGGTTGGCTCTTTTCCGCGGGCTGGACCCACTTGATTGATGGCAGTCCGAACTATGGCACGAACAGCGAGGCCTTCGCCAAACGTCTGGGAGCAGCGGCAGCGCTCTCTACGAGCCGGGGAATCTTTACTGATTGCATCCTTGCGCCTGCTTTCCATCAGGATACGCGCTACTATCAACTCGGCCAGAATCACAAATTTTTCAATCGGGTGATCTACGCAAGCACTCGCCCCATCATCGGAAAAACCGACGGAGGCCGCGCCATCCCGAACTACGCATCCCTCATCGGTGGGGCAGGAGGTGCCGGGCTAACCTTCACTTACTATCCAGAGAGGAACCAGACTGGCGGCCAGGTTGCCACGACGTTCGCCACCGGGATAGGCAGCGCAGTGCTTAACAATCTGTTCAACGAATTTGGCGGCGATATCATTCGAGCGCTGAACCTTTCGGGGGGCAAGTAATTCTTCCTGTTTTAGGATTTGTCACTGGACAAGGGAGAGCATTCGGCAATGCGGTGGGCTCTGATTCTGGGATTACTGTTTTCCGTGAGAATGGCTGAGGCGCAACTGCCCGAGTCATTACCTGACGCGCCGCCTGCAATCGCCTCCCCCGTAACAGCTTCGTCGTCCGTAGAACCCACCTCCTCGTCTATCCCTTCTCCCGACGACCTGCCCGACGCTCCAAGCGCGGTAGCTTATCAAGACAACGTCGTTGTAGTGGGCGAGGCCGCCCTGAAGGCAAGCGGCAAGCCGCGGCCCTCCTGCAACGCGATGAGGGCGATGGGATTCATCTATGTCGATCCGAAGCGCGCCGGCGAAATACCCCAACCCTGCAGCGAACTAGTCAACCCCTACCAGATTTTCCTTGATACGAAGGTTGTGATTCCCCTCACTTGGCAACAGAAGGGCTATCTGGCGTTGCACAATGTGGCTGATCCGGGAAACTTCGCCACCATCGCTCTCATCTCTGGCATCAGCGTTGCAGTCGACCCCCATTCAGCCTACGGTCCCGGCCTCAAAGGCTTCGGCAAGAACGCCGGCGTCAGCCTCCTCCAGGATGCCACGGTCGAGTTCTTCGGAACCTTCGCCGTCCCCTCCATCATGCATCAGGATCCGCGCTACTACCGGATGCCCGACAGACCATTCAAAAAACGCCTCATCTATTCCATCTCGCGGACCGTGATCTCCCGCCACGATGACGGCAGCCCTATGCTCAACTACGGCACTTTGCTGGAATACCCCATCAACGCCGAGATCAGCAACCTCTACGTGCCGGGTATCGAGTCCGACGGCGCTTCTACCGTAAAGCGCGTTCTCTTCGGCTACGCTCTCGATCCAATCAACAATGTCCTTAACGAATTTCTGCCCGACGTCGCAAAACATGTCCGTGTCCGCGTCATCTTCATTCAGCGGTTTCTCAATAACATCGCCGCCAACCCCAGTGGCCTGCCGTAAATGCCGTATGTGCTAATGTGGGATCAATTCCTCCTCCAATGCTTAACTTGACTGACTATTCTCCTCTGCCTCCTCTTGAGCTGACACCGCCTGCTAATGGTCGCAGCCCAGCCCTTGCCTTCACGCTTTCCTTGTTATTTCCCGGATTTGGACACTTCTATATCGGACTGAAGAGAAATGCAGCCTGGATCGCTGGCATCCAGGCACTTGCGCTGGTGATCGCGTTTTCGGGCAGTGGCACATGGTTCTACCAGGCTATGCTTGTCCTGCCCTCGCTCTACTGCTTTGCCGCTGCAGACGCCTATTTTGGCGCACGCGAGTGGAACGCTGGCGCTACCAGCCGTATGACTGGGAACAACCCTCGCATTGCAGCAGTTCTCAATTTCCTGACCAAGGGGTGGGGCTACTTCTATCTCGGAGAACGGACGAAAGGAATCGTCTGCTTTCTTATCGTTAGCGTTGTTCAAGCCCTCCTGTCGGCGTCAGCGAACATGATGCTCACTGTCATAGGGTTGACCTTACAAATCGCCATCGCGGTGGACGTGTATCGTGCCGCCAGACATCGCCTGTATGAGATAAATCCCGAGTTGAAGGGTAATGCGGTCGCCAATGCAAACCCCGGCGGTCTTCCCCCAACCGTCGTCATGGCGACTGTGTTACTGCTCGCGATAGTCGTCGTCTTCGGCTATGGAAGCCTGTATGCGCTCAACGGGAAATTTGTGACAAAAGGCGGCCAGGTGGACCGCGGCCCAGACGGGCTAAAGTACACCAACGCCAGAGAAAACGTCTCGCTGACTGCCCCCGCAGACTGGGATACCCAGCCATCGAACCACGCACTTGTATTTATGGCGGGAGACGGCTGCTCCGTGATCTTGCTGGATCAATACTCTCCCGCCGAATTAACTGGCTTTAGTCATGCAAGCCAGATGGAGATTCTCAAGCAGCATCCGGACGGAGCTGTTTCATTCCCTGCGAAGCGGCTCAATGGCCGTGACACGTCATCATTTGCAATGAAGTTCAATAACAAAAAGAGCGGTGAACTAACCCAAACTTTCCTTCAGGCTAGGCACGGAGTAAAGATTTTCAGCCTGATCGAGACATCCCGGATTCCTGCTTGCCAACCCGAATTCGATGTAATTGAGAAAAGCATCCGATTCTAGCTAGACGTATTGGTCGCCACCAATCCAACGACTTGCCCTGAAAAATCGCCTTACCAGTATGGGTGATAGACCCCTCGATCATTTTCTGCACCTTTTTTCGTCACTCCATTCAGTCGTAACTCTGTACCGTTCAATGCAGAATTTCACCATTCGATTGCGTGTGCTTCGATCTGCGGGTCCGGCTGCGTACTCTTAAGAGGGACTCCAAGCCATTGCTCTGCATCTATTTATGGAAATGCAACTGGCTTGAATCAGGCTGCTTAATTCCTTAAGCATTGGGCCTCGATCAGCTGGCACGGGCTATTTACAAGTTTTGAATTAGAGAAAGATTTCAGGAGACGGAAAACACATGGCAAAGGCAGCGAAGTTAGCCGAAAAGGCTCTCACCTACGGAGCGAAGGCAGGATGGGCAGTCTTCGACAAGCTGAACTCCATCAGCCCCAACGCCAGCTTTACCCCCAAGTGGAGCGACAAGCCCCTCCTCAAGAGCTACCAGAAAGAGAAGCCCCCACTAGGCTGGCCCCGTACCACCGACTCCCTTTGCCCCAAGTGTATCCCTGAGATCCGCCAGCAGATCGTCGACGGCAAGCTGCCCCATGAGATCCTGCTCAACGAGAAGGTAGGCGAGATCAAGGCCCAGATCATCGAGCGCGACGGCCAGATCCTTATGGTTAAGGACTGCCCCATCCACGGCCACTTCGAGGACCTCATGTCCATCGACCCGCCGATGATGAAACACCTCGAAGACGTCTTCCCCGGCCGCGACATCCGCGCCCACAACGACGAGAAGCTCCACAACCACGGCACCTCCACCGTCACCCACGGCCGCGGCTCGGTCCTCACCATCGACCTCACCAACCGCTGCAATATGATGTGCGACCCCTGCTTCATGGACGCCAACCAGGTCGGCTTCGTCCACGAGCTCACATGGGATGAGATCAAGACCATGCTCGACAACGCCATCACCATCAAGCCGCGTCGTCAGATGAGCGTACAGTTCTCCGGGGGCGAACCCACCCTCAGCCCCTACTTCCTCGACGCCGTCGCCTATGCCCGCAAGGTCGGTTACAACTCCGTCCAGGCCGCGACCAACGGCATCGAGTTCGCCAAGTCCAAGGAATTCTCGAAGGCCGCTGCTGAAGCCGGTCTCCGCTACGCTTACCTCCAGTTCGACGGCATCGGCAACGCGCCCAACTCGCATCGCAAGGTAGGCAACGCGTTCGACGTAAAGCTCCAGGCCATCCACAACCTTCATGAGGCCGGTGTGGACATCGTCCCCGTCACCTGCATCATCAACGGCATCAATAACGAGCAGGTTGGCCGCATTATCGAGTTCGCACTCGACAACCCCAGGAAGATCAACTTCCTCTCCTTCCAGCCCGTCAGCTTCACCGGCCGCGACGAAGAGGTGTCCGACGAACGCCGTCACGCACAGCGTTACACCCTCTCGCACCTCGCCCACGACATCCGCGACCAAACCGGTCTCGGCGAGAGCACACGCGACTGGTTCCCCATCTCCTTCATGTCCACCTTCTCCGACTGGGCCGACCTCGTCCACGGACCCGATCACGACTGGGGCCAGCTCTCCTGCGGCTGCCACCCCAACTGCGGCATCGGCATGGCGCTCATGATCGACAAGGAGACCAAGGAAGCCGTTCCCGTCACCGCGTTCCTCGACGCCGTTCAGCTCGCCAAGGACGTCGCTAAGATCAACGACGCCGCCCGCGGCAAATTCCTTTCCATCGTCGGCGTCTCGCTCGCACTTCTGCGCAATTACGATCCGTCGAAGGCACCCACTCACTTCAAGATCGTTGACCTGCTGCAGAAGTTTGATAAATGCTTCGGCGCCACCAGCAAGAACTATGGCAAGGTCACTGCCGACCGCACCATGGACGACATCAACAAGCGCCGCGCCGACCGCTGGAACTTCCTCTTCATCGCTGGCATGTGGTTCCAGGACCTCTTCAACTACGACTTCCGCCGCACCGAGCAGTGCATCATTCCCTACGCCACACAAGAGGGTGAAATCAGCTTCTGCGCCTACAACACGGGCGTGGGCTGGCGCAACATCATCGAGAAGATGCACATGACCTCCACGCTAACCAAGTGGTACGAGGAGCATGGCCGTCACGAGATCTTCGCCGGCGGCAAGAAGGTCGGCCTCGAGAAGGAGTCGAAGTACGACCTCGTCCTCAACCAGGCTCACGTCGACTCTGCCGCCAATGACACCTTCGACAAGTCCGGCATCGCCAAGAACGCCCGCGAAGAGAAGATCCGGGCGCGCGACGCGAAGATCAAGCAGGACGCTGAAAACGCCCGCATGGCCAAGCTCTACCGCAAGGAAGTGCTTGGCGAAAAGGAGCAGCCCGGTTTCATCTCCATCGGCGAGATCAAGCCAGCAGCCCCGGTCAAGACAGAAGAAACCGTAGCCGGCGACTAATCGCAATGAACTCGCATCAACAGAAATGCCGCCAGCAATGGCGGCATTTCTGTGTTTGGGGTCTCAGTTGTCTATACCTTGTGAACATCCTCAAACCGCAGCATATCTGCCAGCCGCTGTTCCTTCTCATCGTCAAATCCGCATGAAGTTTTGAACTCCTTCGGATTCTCGTACGTCCCAAAGAGCATGTCCCACCATACGATGTCTCCGTAGTTGTTTTTATGACTGGCATACTCGTGATGGATGCGGTGCATCTCCGGTCGCTGGAAGAAATAGCCAACCCATTGCGGCGTCTTCACATTGGTATGGTAGAAAAATTCACCGAGCGCAGTACATAGCGTATAGATTGCCCCACCCTTCAGACTCAGTCCCAGCAGCGAATAAACAAGAAGGCTCCCAATGACCGAGTTCACGACCATCTCCAGAGGATGTTTGTAGAACGAGGTGATCACCTCAATTCGCTGCGCACTGTGATGAATCTGGTGAAATAACCGCCACAGCGGATCATACCGATGCCGCCACCGATGCCACCAATAAAAGATAAACGTGGCTATGAAATAAGCAATCATGCCACCAACAGACGGTGACACATGATCACGTAACCGGAAGACGGAGGCCGAAGACAGCCAACGCTCCCAGGACAAGCCAGCCAGCAGCACCACACCAAGCTGCACAAGGTTAACGATGATGACGCGAAACGGCCAGGTCTTTACGCGAGGTAAGGGCCACCCCGGAAATATCCGCTCTAAGAGAAAGCAGCCAGCAGCAACTGCAAGTAAGTATGGAAGCATCGTGCTGACTATCCTACCGCACGTACAACTTGTTACGACCTTTCTTTGCTTAACCTAAAACTCTCCCGTCTCCCGCATAGACATCACCACCAGCATGAACGCCATCCCGCTGAACGCCGTAGCTTCAAACACACTAGCCCACTCATTCCCAACGTTGGTGTACGGGTCAGCAATCGCCCGCGGGATGTGCAGCATCAGCACCCAGAGAAAGATCATCACTCCCACCAGCAGCGAGGCCAGCCACGCTACACGTTTCACCATGATCCCCAGGCCTCCGGCGATCAACGCCACGGCAGCGAAGTACGTCCAGAACATATGCGCCCCGACCCACCCCGGAACCAGCGTTGCGACGATTTTGGGATAGAGGAAGTGGTCGATCCCGAAGATGACCAGCATCACCGCAAAGAAGTACCTGCCGAGCGGCAGCGCCTTCTCCAGCCACGCGGGCAGCTCCGATCCTCTCTGCGACAGCGACAGCGCCGCGATCCACGCCCCACCCGCAAGCGCCAGCTCCTTAAAGGTATTCGTCCACGCTCCCAGCACCGCCGTATACGGACCCGACAACTGGTTAGGGATATGCGCAATCAGCACAAGTACCAGAAGCGTAACGCCGGTCCACGCCGCCACCTTTCTGCCCTTCAGGTTAAAGAGGATGGCGACTCCACTCGCAGTCAGCGCCGTTCCCACCACGTACACGCACAACAACCGGAGCGGCAGCCAAGCAGGAAATTTCGGAATGATGACCCAGGGAAAGTCCCTGAAGAAGAAGTGCATCAGGCCGATCGAAGCCAGCCCGACAGCGTAGAAGGTGCGCCCCACTTGAAGAAGCCATTTTGACATAGCGCGAGTCTAGCCCAATCCCCGCTCGCGGCAATCTGCATTTCGTCCCAAATTTCCAGCTTATCCTTCCCGCCGAGTCCGCGTTGCCTTCTCCAGGCGCCGCTTCGCCTCCCTCGCCCGGCACTTCATCGCCTGCGTCCCCTCCCGCAGCGCCCGCGCGATCATCTCCTCGGCCGCCTCGCGCAACGAGGACTCCTGCACCGCCAGCAAGCCAATCCCCTCCACCGCCGAGCACCGCGCCACGTTGCTCTCCTCCTCCATCATCAGCTCCATTAACCGAGCAGCCCGCAACCGCTGCTCCCGCGTATGCGCCACCCTCGCCACAACCAGCCCCAGATGCCATCGTGTCCGCGACTCCTCCAGCGACACCTCAGCAAGCAAACCGGCAAGTTCGTCGGCATAACGCTCAAGCGGCCCGGCATCCTTCTGCGTAATCCTCCGGGCAACATCCGCTGCCCGCTTACGCAGCTCAGGCTCGTCGCCAAACATGGCACTGACCAGTGCTTTTACTGCGGGCTTATCCCCTGAAATCCTGCGAGACGTCTCCTGAGCCCGCTCCAGGCCCCATCTACCCCGACGCATCTCAGCAGCCAAGCTCTCCATGCGGCGGAGTATAGCAAGCCTTCGCACTGTTGGACGGCACAACCGGACAGCAAAAAAGCCCCGGCCAAAGCCGAGGCATTCTTTCAATCCGAAATAAAATTTACTCGCCCGCTGTAGCTCCACGCGGAGACGAACGCGCTGGCCGAACTGAGTCGTGCGCCACAGCACGATGGGATGCTGCCCCATAGGACCACTGCCGTACCCGCCCCACATCCACATGCACAAACTCGTTCACCGGATAGTATCCAACCCCACCAGCATGCAGACTCAGCGCCGCATCCCGCAGCGTCGTCGTCGCCACACCCGGAACCCGAATGTCGA
>DATDHL010000413.1:0-1760 GCA_036521575.1 Edaphobacter sp.
GTACCGGTTCATCATCAATCCGCTGATGGATTACATTCTGGATCTGGAGCATGAGAATCCGGGGCGGAAGGTTGCGGTGCTGCTGCCGGAACTGGTGGTAAGGCATTGGTGGGAGAATGCGCTGCATAATCAGCGGGTGCAATTGCTGAAGCTGCTGCTGCTGTTGAAGGGGAATCAGCGGATTGTGGTGGTTAATATTCCCTGGTATTTGTGAGGACGGGTTGCTCGATACATCGTTGTTGGCACATGTGGAGCGCTCTGGTTTCGGGCCTGTTTCTTCGCTGATCCATTTGTTTATTGGTGGTTCTGAGTTGCATGGGGCAAAGGTTGGAGCGACGGACGACCTGGATATTTATGGGGTCTATATCGCTGCACCGGAGGATGTGCTTGGCCTAAACCCGCTCAAGCATTTCGTCTGGTCGACAGCGGGCGATGACCGGATGACGTTGACCTGACACTGTACTCGCTGGAGAAGTGGGCTGCGATGGCCTCGCGTGGCAATGCGACGGCGCTGCACTTTCTGTTTGCCGATGCTACTGCGGTGAGCTCTCCAATGTGGGAAGTGGTTCAGCGAAAGGCACTGCATTTTCTTTCGAAGCGATCAGCGGAGCAGTTTCTCGGATTTGCGGATAATCAGTTGCGTCGCATCACGGGGGATAAGGGTAAAGGGGCCAAAGGAACTCGTCCAGAGTATGAGTGCGCTTTCGGATACGACACGAAAGCCGCGATGCATTGTCTGCGGCTTTACTTTGAATGCATAGAGTTGATGCGGGAAGGTCGAATCAGTTTGCCGCGGCCTGAAAAAGAACTTTTGATTGAGGTTCGATCAGGAGTCTGGACTCTGGAGAGATTTCTTCGTGAGGCACAAGCGCTTCGGCTTGAAGCGGAGAGTGCGGCGGGATCCTCGTCTTTGCCGGATGAGGTTTCCAGAGAGGCAATTTCTTCGGTAGTTGCGAAGGCGCATCTTTCTTTCTGGAAGGAAAATGGGATGATCCCGCAATGAGAAGGCATACCCCAAGGGCTAAAGCCCCTTTCCTTTGCGGGGCATGAGAGACCCAAGGCTGAAGCCTTGGGATACCTAGAAGCAAGAACAGGCGCAATGCTTTTGTCGCTATGCCGAGGCTAGAGTAATGGGTTTGGTGTAGGTGGGTGAAAGCTCGCGGAGGTGGGCGACAGCTACCGGGACCAGGCGGATTGCTTCGTCTACTTCTTCTTCGGTGGTGAGCTTGGAGAGGGAGAAGCGGATGCTGGCGCGGGCGCGGGCGGCGGTGAGGCCCATCGCGGTGAGGACGTGCGAGGGTTCGGTGGCGCCGGACTGGCAGGCGCTGCCTCCGCTGACAGAGAGGCCCTTGAGGTCGAGGGCGATGACGAGGGCTTCGGCTTCGACGTGGTCGAAGTAGATGTTGGTGGTGTTGACTACGCGGGGAGCGCCTCCGCCGTTGATGCCGGCTTCTTCGACTTGTGCGAGGATGCCTTGTTCCAGGCGGTCGCGGAGGGCGGCGAGCTTGTCGGGCCCTTCGGTGTTGAGCCAGGACTGGGCTATTTCGGCGGCTTTGCCTAGGCCTACGATGCCGGCTACGTTTTCAGTTCCGGCGCGGCGCTGGCGCTCGTGGGAGCCCCCGTGCATCATCGGGTTGAGACGCACGTTGCGACGGACGAAGAGGATGCCGATGCCCTTGGGTGCGTGCATCTTGTGGCCGGAGATGGTGAGGAGGTCGACGTCCTTCAATGGGCCGTGAGGGCCGAGGTCGAGGGGGAGC
>DATDHL010000414.1:0-3657 GCA_036521575.1 Edaphobacter sp.
TCCGTCGCGCGCTTCGCGTCAAAGAGGCTACTGAGGTCGAATTGAGGCAGTGATCTTCGAAGCACGCTTCGCGTCAACGCGCCACAGAAGTCGAATGGAAGCAGTAATACGTCCTACTCCACCCCAAGAAACCGCCGCGCCAACTCCTCCAGCGTCTCCCCCGGCTGCCCACACAACCCACTATGCGCCGGCGACACCTGAATCATCGTGCTCCGAGGCGACACCAGCCAATGAAATCGCTCTCTCTGTGACAACCGCGCAATCGGCCCCGCTGCAGCATCTCCCGCACAGATCTTCGGAATCGCCTCCAGATGCTTCCGCACCAATTCCACATCCACCTCGGGCCACAGCGCCCTTAACCGCGCCTCATTCACCTCCACCCGAGCCGCCAGATACCGCTGCTCCAGGCAAAACACAATCACGCCCGCGTTGATGAACTCACCACGCTCCACACGCGGAACCACACGCACCACCGCGTAATCAAACGAGCTTGGTTCGCGCACCGATCGCCTCCTCGACAAAGTTCTTTGAAGCTCCCATCCGCCTGACAAAAAACTCCAGATACGCCGCTCGCCTCTCCGCTGCAGCCAGCGTACTTCTATCGGGAGCCAGCCACGCATCCGGCACCATCGCCAGAATCTCTTCAAACACCACCGGGTTCAACCGCGACCGAGCCTCAGCATCCGCCTCCTCCAGCTCTGTCGCCCATTGCAGCAAAACATGGTGCCCAATATCCGCAAACGGCGACCCAGCCTTCTGCCCCGCCGTCTCCCAGTTGTGATGAAAGAACAACGCCGCCCCATGGTCGATAAAATAGAGCTCCTTATGCCAGCACAACAGATTGGCATTCCGCGCCGTCCGGTCCACATTCATCACAAACGCATCGAACCACACCGCCAGCGAAGCCGTCCACGCATTTGCCCTATCCCCTGCCGCCGGATCGAACATCGTCGAGCCCGGCAAATAGTCCAGCGCCAGGTTCATCCCCACGCTCGCCTTCAATAGATCCCGAATCTCCTGATCCGGTTCATTCCTCCCCAGTGCCACATCCACCTCGGCGAACACCAGTTCCGGAATCCGCAGCCCAAGCGCCCGCCCAATCTCTCCCGCCACAAGCTCCGCCACAAGCGCCAGAGGCCCCTGTCCCGCCCCTCGAAACTTCACCACATACATCCCCAGATCATCTCCCGCCACAATCGCAGGCAAAGAGCCGCCCTCCCTCAGAGCCGTGACGTACTGGGTAGCGCGAACCGTTCGAATCATCTCACCAAGTGTAGCGGCACCCAAACCTCACCCCAGCCTTAAGCACCCCCAACAAAGTAATCTATCTCCATGAACCCCCTGGTCGAACCCACCTGGCTCTCCGCCCGCCTTCAAGACCCCAACATCATCATCCTCGACGCCACCCTCCCCCCCGTCGGAGTCACGCCCCCGGTCGACACCCACGCCCGCTACCTAGCCCGGCACATCCCCGGCGCCATCTTCTTCGACATCGACCAGCACTCCGACCACGCCACCCCGCTCCCCCACATGCTCCCCACCGCCGAGACCTTCGCGCAAAGCATGTCCACCCTCGGCATCTCCGACACCGCCACCATCGTCATCTACGAGCAGGAAGGCGTCTTCTCCGCCCCCCGCGCCCGCTGGATGCTCCGCACCTTCGGCGCCCCCAACGTCTACATCCTCAACGGAGGCCTCAACGCCTGGACCGCCGCCTCCCTCCCCACCGAATCCGGCCCAGTCCATCGCCCCGCCGCCACCTTCCACGCAACTCTCAACCGAGATGCCGTCAAAGACTTCGCCCAGATCCAGCACCTCATCGCCTACCACAAGCAAATCCTCGACGCCCGCTCCGCAGCCCGCTTCACCGGCACCGCTCCCGAGCCCCGCCCCGGCATAAGCTCCGGCCACATGCCCGGCGCAACCAGCGTCCCCTTCACCGAGCTAGTCGAAGCAGGCCGCCTCAAATCCCCCGAAGCCCTCCGCGACCTCTTCACCGCAAGACACGTAGACCTGCAACAGCCCATCACCACCACCTGCGGCTCCGGCGTAACCGCCGCGGTGATAGCACTAGGCCTCGAAATCGCCGGAGCAAACCAAGTCACTCTCTACGACGGCTCCTGGGCCGAGTACGCCCAACACCCCGAAGCTATCATCGAAAAGGGCTAGTGTTCCGGCCATTTTTTTCAGGGAGTTTTTCTGCGTGAAAAAGGGGGTGTTGCTGAGGTTTTTGCGTTTTTCGGTGGTCAATAAGCGGGGAAAAGTGCGGCTAGTGTGGTTTTGATGTGGTGTTTGGGTGGTGTGTTTTTGGGGATGGGAAAAACGGCAGTTTTTTGAAATATTTCTGTGGAAATCTTCGGCCCGGGGCGTGATGTCCAAAAAGGCAACCCTCTCCCAGCCACCGCCGTTGTTTGTTTTTGCTGGCAATCCCGGGCTAAACTCCCATCCACATGAGCGAGTCCCTCCAGCAGCGGGTCGAAAAGATACGCCTCTGGGCCAAAGACCCCGACCGCGCCGTCTCGCGCATTATTGCTGCCGCCGTCGGCGTCGTCGCCGCAGTAGTTATAGCGCTTTGTGTCGTGTGGATCGTTCCGAAGTATGAAGTCAGAGATTACTTCAGCAAGTATCTGCGAGCAGATCTCAGCGAGAACGATCATCTCAAAACAGAGTTAGTCAAGGTCGGCGAGCAAATCAAAGCCGATCAAATGAGAAAAACTGAACTCGAAAAACAGTTAAACGATGCCAAGGACACCCCAAAGAAGCTTGGGCTACAAGCGGGGTTAGACAGTGTCAACAATCAGATCGCTGACGACAACGTAGCTCGGTTTGGGCTTGAACAAAAATTGACCGCCAACACTGCCCAAATCAGCAAAGACACCGAGAAAAAACTTACTCTGGAAAACGAGTTCCGCAAGACCATAACCCAGATCGTCCTCAGCCTCTTCGGCCTCTTCATCGTCTATCTCACATGGAAGCGTGCCCGGGCAGGCGATAGGACCGTCGAGGTCATGGAGCAGGGCCACATCACCGACCGCTTCACCAAGGCCATCGAGCAGCTTGGCAAATTCGACGGCGACAAGCCCAACATCGAAGTCCGTCTCGGCGCCATCTACGCCCTCGAGCGCATCGCCGGCGACTCACCCCGCGACCACTGGACCATCATGGAGGTCCTCACGGCCTACGTCCGTCAGAACGCCCCCGCCGCCAAACTCGGCGAAGAGCCCGCCACGCCCCCTCTGGAGAACCCACGCACCGACATCCAGGCCATCCTCACCGTCCTTGGCCGCCGCCCCACAGGCCCCAAACGTGAAAGCCCCAGCCAGCACCTCGACCTCACCGCAACTCATCTCGAAAACATCGAGCTTCAAAGCGCAGACCTTAGCAACGCAGACTTTAGCTATGCCAATCTGACGGCCGCGAAGCTTCAGGGAACCAAGCTGCAGAACGTTACCTTTTTCTTGACAAATCTCGAAAACGCCCGCCTGCAGGAGGTTGATCTTCAGGGCACAGCCCTCAACCTCGTCAAACTCCACGGGGCCAACCTTCGCGACGCCAACCTCAAGGACGCGTTCCTCGCAGGCTCCGACCTCCGCAATGTAGATGGACTCGAGCCTGATCAGGTCAAAGCCGCCATCTTATGGAAGCACGTCCACTACT
>DATDHL010000415.1:0-8186 GCA_036521575.1 Edaphobacter sp.
GCTGGCGCACGGCTCAGGGAAGGGGGAAGAGGGAAGAGGGAAGAGCGAGCAAACGCTGGTTCGGCTGCCTCGGCTGAATGAGAATCAACTGGCGGTGATGGCGGAGCTGGCGGCTGTGGGTGGGCGGATGCGGGTGCTGGACCTGCGGGGGAGTTTGCCTGGGGTGCCTGAGTCTACGTTGGGGACTCTGGTGAAGCGAGGGCTGGTGACGATTGAGGAGGTGGCGGAGGATTTTCATCTGGGTGGGGTTGGGGTGCATGGGAAGAAGCATGCGCATGAGCACGCGCTGAATGAGGCGCAGATGGAGGCTCTGGGTACGATTGCGGCGGCGATGGCGAAGGGTGGGTTTGCGCCGCATCTGCTATATGGGGTGACAGGGTCAGGGAAGACTACGGTTTATTTTGCGGCGATGCGGCGGGCTTTGGATGCGGGGAAGAGTGCGCTGCTGCTGGTTCCGGAGATTGGGTTGACTCCGGCGATGACGGGGCAGTTGGTGGCGGCGTTTGGGGATGAGGTGGCGCTGCTGCACTCTCAGTTGACGCCGGATGAGCGGGCGGAGCAGTGGCACAGGATTCGCCGTGGTGAGGCGAGGGTGGTGGTGGGGACACGGTCGGCGGTGTTTGCTCCGGTGGCGAATCTTGGGCTGATCATCGTCGATGAGGAGCATGACGGGAGTTATAAGCAGGAGGAGACTCCGCGGTATCACGGGCGCGATGTTGCGGTGATGCGGGCGAAGGTGAATGATGCGGTGGTGGTGTTGGGGTCGGCGACGCCTTCGCTGGAGAGTTGGGCGAATGCGGAGAAGGGTCGGTATGCGCGTGTGGAGATGCGGCAGCGAGTGGCGGATCGTCCGCTGCCGGCGGTGGAGTTGGTGGACATGCGCAATGAGTTCAAGGAGACGGGGCAGGAGCAGATTTTTTCGCGCAAGCTGATTGAAGAGACGCAGGCTACGCTGGATCGCGGGGAGCAGGTAATTATTCTGCTGAACCGGCGTGGGTATTCGTTTGTTGTGATGTGCAGAAGCTGCGGCGGGAAGATTGAGTGTGAGAACTGCGCGATCTCGATGACGTATCACAAGCCGGTGAGCGGGAGTGATGCGATTGCGCAGCCGGGGCAGCGGCTGGAATGTCACTACTGCGGGTTTCGGCGTGGTGTGCCGAAGACTTGTCCGAAGTGTGAGAGCGAGCATCTTTACTTTTTGGGTGCGGGGTCGCAGCAGGGGGAGGAGCGGCTGCAGGAGCTATTTCCCGGGGCTCGGATTGGACGGATGGATCGCGATACGGTGCGGGGACGCAGCGATATGGAACGGCTGCTGGCCCGGCTTCATGGAAGAGAGATCAATCTGTTGGTGGGGACTCAGATGATCGCGAAGGGGCACGATATTCATGGGGTGACGCTGGTGGGCGTGGTAGGCGCGGACTTTGCACTGGGGCTGCCGGATTTTCGTGCGGCGGAGCGGGTGTTTCAGTTGCTGACGCAGGTGTCAGGCAGGGCGGGGCGTGGGGATCTGCCGGGGAAGGTGCTGGTACAGACGTATCATCCGGATCATTATGCGATTCAGTTTGCGGCGCAGCATGATTATCCGGGGTTTGTGGCGAAGGAGCTGCAGTATCGGCGGTGGATGCATTATCCGCCTTATGCTGTGCTGGCAAATATTGTGATTCAGAGCGAGAGGCTGGAGGAGGCCACGGGGTGGTCGAGTGTGCTGGGGAGGTGGTTTCAACAGACGCGGCTGGAGAAGGTGCGCGTGCTGGGGCCCGCTGCTGCGCCTATCGTGCGGCTGAAGAGGATTTACCGCTATCACTTTGTGTTGAAGGCTGAGCGCAGACAGGTGTTGGGCGAAGCTCTGCGTGCCATGCTTCGGTTCGCGGATGCACAGGAAATTCCGCGTCGTAACCTGGTGGTCGACGTAGATGCAGTTCACCTGATGTGATTACGGCGAGGCCTTGGCGCGGCGTTTAGTTGAGCAAATGCAGCTCTTTGCCGGGCTTGAAGCGGACCGCTTTGCCGGGAGCGATCGTAACTTCGGCGCCCGTTCGAGGATTGCGACCGATGCCGGTCTTCCTGGGTTTGACAGTGAAAACGCCAAAGCCGCGGAGTTCGATGCGGTCGCCGGCGACGAGAGTAGCTTTCATGCTCTCGAAGATCGCGTCAACGGCGGCCTCCGCTTTCGTCCTTGGCAGGCCAGTTCGCTCAACCACCCTTTGTATCAAATCCTGCTTAATCATTTTGGGTCGCCGTCCTTGGGCTGTAATTTGTGTAATACAGGGTACTTCGGACCTGGTTTTAGTACGGTGATGGTAGAAACTCGCAGGCAGATTGTCAACGCCTGAACGCTACCGTAAGATGAAGAATCTAATGAGGCAACGGGAAAAGGGTTGTACGACGACCAATTTTGCCCTGCTTTTGCGACAGTTTGAGACAGGAATTAGAAGAGGAAGGGAAGCAAACGAGTGGCCATTAAAAGTGACCGTTGGATTCGACAGCAGGCGATTGAGCATGGAATGATCGCTCCATTCAGCGAAAAACAGGTAAAAGATGGGGTGATTTCCTACGGGCTGTCGTCTTACGGATATGACCTGCGGGTTTCTGATGAGTTCAAGATTTTTACGAACGTGAACAGTGCGATTATCGACCCAAAGGCGTTTGATGAGAGGTCGTTCGTTTCGGTTCAGGCGCCGAGTGTGATTGTTCCGCCGAATTCTTTTGCACTGGCGCGGTCCATTGAGTACTTCAAGATTCCTAGAGATGTGCTGACGATCTGCGTGGGGAAATCGACGTATGCGCGGTGCGGGATTATCGTCAACGTAACGCCGTTCGAGCCGGAGTGGGCGGGGTTTGTGACGCTGGAGATCTCGAACACGACGCCGCTGCCAGCGCGGATTTATGCGAACGAAGGGCTGTGCCAGATACTGTTCTTCCAGTCGGATGAGGTTTGCGAAGTCAGTTATGCAGACCGCAAGGGGAAGTATCAGAACCAGCAGGGAATCGTTCTGCCGAAGCTGTAGAACTGCCATTTTTTATTGGAATTTTTTTTGGAATGCCTACTGATTGACCGACGGCGCGAGGATGCCGCAATGGCCATGAAAGAGACACTGCCTCACGAACGCCTGCGCCTGGGACTGATTGCTACGGACCCGCTGCGGATTATGGGACTACAGGCGATCTTTGCCGAGGGATTGAAGGCGGACGTGATTCCGCTGTCGGTGCCGGGTGCGCTGGACGCGTCGGGGGTTTCGCTGATCCTGATTGACGCTTCGTGTACAGACCACATTCTTGAACTGCTGGCTACGTTTCGACGGTCGCGTCCGCATCTGCGACTGGTCGTGATCGGCATGGAAGATGACCACGAGCACATCCAGCGCATCATTGGTGCGGGTGCGAAGGGTTACCTGACGCATGGGGCGAAGGAGAGCGAGATTCGGCTGGCGATCGATATTGTGCAGGACGGATCGGTGTGGGCTCCGAGGAAGGTGCTGGCGCGTTTACTGGAGGCTTCGTCTGGTGGCGACGGGCACGGCGCGGTAGGTGAGCCTCGGTTTACTGAGCGGGAAGGGCAAGTGCTGCGGTTGCTGGTTGCAGGAAGTCCCAACCGGGAGATCGCTAGTGCACTGGGCATCGATGAAGCTACCGTGAAAGCGCACGTGGGCAGATTGATGCGGAAGGTTGGGGTAACAAACCGGATTGCTCTGACGATGCAGGCTGTAAGTCGAAATCTCTTTACGCAGCAATAAGTTACGTTGCCGTTCCATAGTAACTATCTTGTTAATAGATTTTGCCCAAAGGTCTACATACCTCTGTACCGTTGTGAGACAAGGAATTGTGATGCAGAGTTATCAGTAAGCAACACAGACCTGGGAGAGGGGTTGTAGAGAGCGCGTCTGGCGATCCAGGCACTATCTCTACAACCCCCATTTTTTTTAAATTTTCAGGTTTCCCAGTCCGTACAACTTCTCTTCTTATAAAGACATCTCATATCATGTTGGAAATAAGCGGCTTGTCGACGCTTTCCAGCTCTGTTGCTGGATAAAATAAGGCATAAAAAGGTGAAAAAACATGAAGAAATTATCTGTGATTGTGAGTGGAGCCGCTCTTTTGGCGAGTTCCATGAGTGCGTTTGGGGCGGCCGATAGAGCGAAACTTGCAGCGCGAATGCAGGACGCAAGCGCGGTGATCAGCCAGATCATGTCGGCACCCGACAAGGGGATTCCGAGTGAGATTCTGGCCGGAGCTTCGTGTGTGGTCGTGGTTCCTGGTTTCAAGAAGGGTGCGTTTGTAGTTGGTGCCCAGTATGGTCAGGGGGCCGCGACCTGCCGCACTCCAAGGGGCTGGAGCGCGCCGGTGCTTGTGCAGTTGACGGGCGGGAGCTTCGGTTTTCAGGTCGGCGGACAGGAGACGGACCTGGTTCTGATTGCGATGAACGATCAGGGGCTCCAGCAGATGCTGAAGAACAAGTTCAAGATTGGTGCGGATGCTGCGGCTTCGGCAGGGCCGGTTGGACGCAATGCGCAGGCTGGAACGGACTGGAAGCTGAATGCAGAGTTCCTGACCTATTCGCGCAGCAGGGGATTGTTCGCAGGCATCGATCTGGATGGGACTGTGCTATCGCAGAACCAGGACAATACGAAGGAGATGTTTGGCGACAATATTCCGTTTGAGACCATTCTGAAGGGGAATGTGCCTACGCCGCCTGAGGCAGAGCCGTTTGTGAGGACGGTGGCGAGGTACTTCGTCAGGGCGAAGGCAGCTCACTAGATTTACGCTTGAAGTAGCTGTATGAGTTTTTTGTGAAGGGGCGATCGATTACGGTCGCCTCTTCCTGCGTTTGGGCAAGATGCTGGGAGCCGTTAGACTTGAGGCTTGAGCGAAGCTATCCAGAAGGATCTGCCGAAGGACAAGGTGAACGTCCGCGAGACGTTGGAGTTTGCCTTCGTTTGGGTCTTCGTTCATCTGCTGCGGATTTTGCCTCGGGGTGTGGCGCGTGGGGTGGGCGCTGCGATTGGCTGGATTGCGTTTCGTCTGCTGGGGCGGTTGCGACGGGTTGGGCTGCGGAACCTTGAACTGGCGTTTCCTGAGATGGGGGAAGACGAGCGGGAGAGAACGCTGCGTTCGGTTTACAGGAACCTGGGGTATCTGCTGGCTGAGTTCTGCCTGATGCCAGGGTATACGGCGGAGGAGGCGAGCCGGTTTATTCGGTATGAGGGGCTGGAGAATTATCTGCGGGCGAGGGATCGGGGGAAGGGTGTGCTGGTGCTGACGGGGCATCTGGGGGCTTGGGAGCTGTCGAGTTTTTATCACTCGCTGATGGGGTATCCGATGGCGATGGTGATACGGCGGCTGGATAATCCGTTGGTGGATGCTTTTGTGAATCGGATTCGATGTCTGCACGGGAATCGCGTGATCCATAAGGATGACTTTGCGCGGAGATTGATTGCGGCGATGCGCGCGGGGCAGACGGTGGGGTTTTTGATGGACACGAATATGACTCCGCCGCAGGGGGTGTTTGTGCCGTTTTTTGGGGTGATGGCTTGTACTGCGTCGGGGATGGCTCGGGTGGCGGCGAAGACGGGTGCGGCCGTTTTACCGGGGTTTCTGCTGTGGGAAGAACGCGAGCAGAAGTATGTGCTGCGGTTTGGCGAGGAGTTGGAGGTGGTGCATACGGGCGATGCTGAGGCAGATGGGTTGACTAATACGGCTGCGTTTACGGCGGTCATTGAGCAGTATGTTCGGCGGTATCCTGAGCAGTGGTTGTGGATGCATCGGCGCTGGAAGACGCGGCCGGATGGGGACGAGAGGATCTACTGATGGCCAAGGTGAGCGAGATAGCTGGATGGGTTAGGGCGAAGGCTCCGCAGGGTGAGGCGGAGATTGCGCGGGTGTCGGGGATCGATGGGGCGACCGCGGATGCGCTGGTGTTCGCGATGGATCAGACGACGCTGGCTGCGGCACTGGAGTCGAAGGCGGGGGCGATTCTGGTGAGCAATAAGGTGGAGCTTTGGGAGCTGCCGGCTGATTCGCGGATTATTTGGGTGGCTGATCCTCGATATGCGTTTGCGGTGGTGGGGCAGCGGCTGGCGGGTAAGGGATTTGTGGCGGGGGTGCATTCCACGGCGGTGGTGGGGGAGGGTGTGGAGATTGGTCAGGGGACCTGGGTGGGGCCTCGTGTTGTGGTGGGGGATGGGGTGCGGATCGGTAATGATTGCAATATCTTAGCGGGGGTGACGATCTATCCGGGGACGGTGCTAGGGGATCGCGTGGTGGTGCAGGCGGGGGCGGTTTTGGGGAGTACGGGGTTTGGGTATGCGCGGAGTTCGGAGACAGGGGAGTATGTGCTTTTTCCGCAGCAGGGGCGGTTGGTGGTGGAGGATGATGTGGAGATTGGGGCGAATACGACGATCGATCGCGGGGCGTTGGGAGAGACTCGGATTGGACGAGGAACGAAGATCGATAATCTGGTGCATATTGGTCATAACTGCTTGATTGGAAAGGATGTTGTGATTGCGGCGCAGACTGGGATCTCGGGGTCGAGTGTGGTGGAGGATGGGGCGGTGCTGGGTGGGCAGGTGGGGATTGGGGAGCATGCTACGGTTGGGAAGGGCGTGATTCTGGGCGGTGGGGCTGGGGTTTTGAGTGGGAAGAAGATGCATGGGCCTGGGGAGGTTTTCTGGGGTCGGCCGGCTCGTCCTTTGAAGGAATATTTAAGGGACCTGGCTAGGCTGAAAAAGCGCTGATTTTTGGGAAAAAACGCTGGTTTGTTGCTGGAAAAATGTGTGGCAAACGTGGTTAAGTTGTGGTTTTTGACGGTACATAAAAATGGCGATTGTGGTCGTGGGCGGGCACTCTCGGAACGTCGGGAAGACGAGCGTGGTGGAGGGTCTGATTCGCGCGATGCCGGAGATGCGCTGGACGGCTTTCAAGGTGACGCAGTTTGGGCATGGGATGTGCTCAGCCAATGGGGAGCCTTGTGACTGCGAGACGGCGGAGCATGCGGTTGCGGTAAGCGAGGAGCGGGTGGGTGGGGATTCGCGGACAGATTCAGGGCGGTTTTTGGCGGCGGGGGCGGTGCGGTCGCTTTGGGTGAGGACGCGGACGGGGGATTTGGCGGAGGCGATGCCGAGGATTCGGAAGGAGCTGGCGGGGGCGGAGAATGCGGTGATTGAGTCGAACAGCATTTTGCGGTTTCTGCGGCCTGATCTTTATCTGAGTGTGCTGGACCCGGGGGTGGTTGATTTTAAGGATTCTGCTCGGCTGTATCTGGATCGGGCGGATGCTGTACTGGTTCCGGAAGGGGTGTTGGGGAGACCGGAGTGGAAGGGGGTTTCGTTGACGCTGGTGGAGGGCGTGCCGGTGTTGGCAATGCGGCCTCCGGTGTATGTGACGGAGGAGGTGGTTGGGTTTGTCAGGGGGCGGTTGTTGGCTGAGAGACGGAATGGGTAGAGAAGCGGGTTTCTCCGCTGCGCTGCTCACAAAAGCGTGAGCAGCTCCGGTCGAAATGACGAGGTTTTTGGGTGGGGGAAGGAGTGCAAAAGCAGATCCCCTTCGGGGATGACAAGCTAGAAAGGCAACGGCCAACAGCAGATCCCTCGGGGATGACAAACAAGAGCGGCAACTGCAAATGCAACGGCAAAAGCAATTGCAACTGCAAATGCAATGCAATGCAACTGTATGTGGATGGATGTGTTAACAATTCGGGAACAGGGGTGTGGCAGAGTATGGACAGGTTCGGGTCTTGATGGGAGAGTTGGAAATCCGAAGGGTGGCCGAGCATGTTTATCGCAAGTGCGATAGCGGATGCGGATCGAGGGTTGTCGGGATGGGTGCTGAAGACTGCCAGTGAGGGCGGAAGTGCCTTTGTTTTGTTGCGTTACGGAGGAAACGGGCCTACAGTGCCTCAGTGGGGAGACATGATGGATACGCAGACGCTCCTGGTGATGAACGTTCTGTTCTACGCGCTGTATGCGGGTGTGATGCTGATGAATGCGCGGATGGTGGGCGGGTCGAAGGGCGCGATGTGGTTTGCGGGGTCGAACCTGAGCCGGGGTGTGGCGGTTTTGCTGATAGCCGTTGCGGGATTTCATTGGATGCCGGTGCGGATATCGGAGGCCCTGACGGGAGTGCTGGCGGTGAGCGGCGTGATGATGCTGCACCGGAGCTTTGCGGAGCTGCTGGAACGCGGGCCGCTGCTG
>DATDHL010000416.1:0-1540 GCA_036521575.1 Edaphobacter sp.
TCTCGTTGATTGTTTCTGTTTTCTTTCGTGCCGATACAAAACCCGCGGCTTTGACTGCTTCCTTGAGGAGCACTTCGTCCTTTCCGGGAAGGCCGCGCCAGGCGCAGAGCGCGTCGAGGCCGTAGGCAAACCGATTCTCGTCAACGAGTGTCGCTAGGGCGAGAATTTCCTCGAGCCGATCGGCGGACGGCATCTTGATGCCGGCGACGGCGCGTATCCATCCCCAGTCGTAAAGGCCGTTTTGGGTGACGAAGGGAACATCGGATGCAACTAGAGCAAATTTCGCTCGGCTTGAATCGGAGGGATTCCCAACGGCCTGCCAATGAAGGAGTCTCTTGTCCTTGATTCGATGTCGGGGGATCCCATGCCCAAGCCTTATTCCGGCGACCTGCGTGCCCGAGTAATCGGAGACATTGTCAGCGGTGCATCGCGGCGTGCGGCGGCCGAATACTATGGGATCAGCCCCAGTGTGGTGGTGATTTGGGCGCAGCGCTTCGAAACAACCGGAAGCGTTGCCGCAAAGCCAAGTGGCGGAAGCACTTCGCCGCTGGAAAAGCACGCGGAATTCCTGCTCGCGCTCATCGCCAAGCAGCCGGACTTGACGCTGGACGAGATCGTTGCGGCGATGAACAAGCGCGGCATCCCGGGCAGCCGCAGCGCGGTTTGGCGGTTCTACGACCGACGCAACATCAGCTTCAAAAAAAACTCTGTACGCGGCGGAGCAAAAGCGCGCGGACGTTGCCCACGCCCGCCGGCGCTGGATGCGGGAGCAAGGCATGTTTGATCCGGCGCGGCTGGTGTTCATTGACGAAACCTGCACGAACACAGCGATGGTTCGGCTGCGCGGCCGCGCTCGGCGTGGCGAGCGGCTCGTTGACTACGCGCCGCATGGACATTGGAAGACAATCACCTTCGTGGCCGGCCTACGCAATCGCCGGATGACCGCACCCTTCGTGCTTGAGGGAGCCATGAATGGGCCGATGTTTCTCGCCTATGTGAAACAATGCCTTGTCCCAACCCTCAAGCGCGACGATACCGTGATCATGGACAATCTGCCGGTCCACAAGGTCACCGGCGTCGAGCAGGCGATCAAAGCAGCGGGCGCGACGCTCATCTATCTTCCGAAGTATTCGCCGGACCTCAACCCCATCGAGCTGGCCTTTAGCAAACTCAAGGCGCATCTGCGCAAGGCGGCCGAGCAGACAATCCCACGCCTCGTGCGCAAGATCGGTCGCGTCGTTGCCGATTTCAGCCCACAAGAATGCAGAAACTTCTTTCGCCACGCGGGCTATGTTCGAACGTGAGCGGAATCCGCTCTAGTTCACCCGCGGTCAGCAACGCCGCAATCGTATCGCTGGGATGGCCGGCGCCATTCATCTGACTCACGTATGCGTCATTGAAATCCAGATAGCGGATCATGACGCCATTGGCGAAGACCGCGAGTTCGTGGCTTGTCTTGATGCCGCTGCAAAAAACGGTCGCTCCCGGTGCTGCGCTCACACCGGCAGCCAGCTTGATGGCGATCCGGCTGGGGCCGGCC
>DATDHL010000417.1:0-3358 GCA_036521575.1 Edaphobacter sp.
GCCCTCCATCCTCCTCGCAGCCTGGTGGCACATCTCCGGCTACGTCGTCAGCGGGACCCGCACTCTCGTCTGCATGGTCACCGCGACAGCCCTACTGGCCGTCTTCAAACTCGCTCGCACCTTCACAACCAACGCCGTAGCCGCTGTCACCGTTCTGCTCACCGCGATCTACCCCGTCTGGTTCGCGCAAAGCACCCTCGCCCACGCCGACATCTTCGCCGCCGCCTTCACCCTCTGGGGACTCGCCCTCTACTTCGACCCCAGCTCCGAAAACCAGATCCTCACCGCAGCCATGTTCTCCTTCGCCGCCCTCTCCAAGGAGACCGCCATCGTCACCCCGGCGGCCCTCGCCCTCTGGGAAGCCGTCCTCTTACTGCGCGACACCCCAAATCGCCGCACGCACGCCAAGTGGATCGCCGCACTCCTCGCGCCTATCCTTCCCCTCGCCGCCTGGTACGCCTACCACTTCCACAAAACCGGCTTCGTCTTCGGCAACCCCGAGTTCCTCCGCTACAACGCCACTGCCAACCTCGACGCCTACCGAATCCGCCTCTCCCTCTGGCACCGCCTCCTGCACCTCTTCACTCACATGAACATGTGGGTTCCCGTGGCCTGCACCCTCGCCATCCTTTTCATCCCCGTCCCTAAGGACAAATCCCCCTGGCCGCTCCCAAAGCGCACCGTCCTCACCATAGCCGTAGTCCTCACAGCCAACTGGATCGCCTTCTCCGTCCTAGGCGGAGCGCTCCTCACCCGCTATCTCCTCCCAATGTTCCCCCTGATCCTGCTCCTCTGCGTCTCAACGTGGAGCCGCCGCCTCCGCCAATGGTGGCCCATCGCCGCCCTCAGCGCTGCCGCCTTCCTTGCCGGCATCTGGATCAACCCGCCCTACGCCTTCGCCCCCGAGGACAACCTCACCTACCGCGATATGATCGTCCTCCACCAGCAAGCCATCCACCTCATCGAGCGCCGGTACCCCCAGGCCACTGTCCTCACTGCCTGGCCTGCCTCCGCTGAACTCAGCCGCCCCGAACTCGGCTACACCCGAACCCCCATCAAGGTCACGCCCGTCGAAAACTTCGCCATCGACCAGATCCAGAAAGCCGCCGCCGACCCCGGCTCCTACGACACAGCCTTAATCTTCTCCACCAAGTGGGAACCCGCCGTCAACCAGCTCAACCTCGGCAAGCCCAACGAATCCGCAGACACCAAATACTTCGACTTCCACCACGACCTCTCCCCCACCGAAGCCGCCGCCCTCCTCCACGGAGAAGTCATCTGGCAGTCTCGCCGCAAAGGCGAGTGGGCCGCCGTCCTACGCTTCCCCCGCAGCGAAGAAGCTACCCTCAACCCACCCCAATAACACTCTTCAACTCAGAACTCGCCGAACTCAGGCCACAGCATCTTTTGAGGTCATTCTGAGCGAAGCGAAGAATCCCTGTATTTCGCTTTGGCCGTTGCTTTTCTTGTTGTCATCCCCGAAGGGGATCTGCTTTTGCAGTTGCCGCTGTTGTTCTTGCTTGTCGTTCTGCCTTGAGCTCGTCCAAGGGAGAAGAACGGGCAACAGGAACCTATCGCCCCATCAAAACCCCAATCACTCTCCCATCCACGCCCTTCAACTCCACCCCGAGCAGTTTCGCAATCGTCGGAGCAACATCGACATTATCGAACGCTGGAATTTCGCCCTTCTCCGCAATCCCATTCCCCGACGCGATAAAGATCGCCTGCATCAGCGGCTCCGAGTTTGGATACCCATGGGCCCCCACCTCTTTGGTATCCGTCAAAAACTCACCCGTGTCACCTCCACTAAACGAATAACCATTGTCTGCATACAGCAGTAGGTCAGCAGCCTGGTCTGTCGTAGCCGGCACAGGCCATCCATCCTTCGCTGCCTCTACCGCAGTCAACGCCGCACGCACCCCCGTCTTTCCAGCAAACACTGCTTTAAGTTCTACCGTTGAGGCCATCGTAGCCTGCTTCTGATAAACAAGCGCGAAGCCACCCTCAGGAATGCAGAACGCAGGATTCGTCGCCCCGCCGCTCTGCAATCCCGCCTGCTTCAACAGGACATTGGGATGCATCTGCTTATGGACGCTCTGTTGCCCATGATCGGACACAATCAGAAACGTCGTACGCTCCAACTCGCCAGTCTCACGCACAGCATCCACAATCTCCTTCACACGATCATCGAGAAACGCAATCGTGTTCCGTCCCGAGTCATTCCCAAAACCAGTCGCATGCTCGATGCTGTCCAAAGCCAGCAGATGAAGCAGCATCAAATCCGGATGGTGTTTTCGAATAATCTCCGCCGCAGCCTCCGTATAGATACGATCCCTCCACGCCTGCGACGGCTTATTAAAATGGACGAGATCGTCGCGACTCACAACTCCATCCGACACAAGCTCCCGCTCGACCGCCCCATCAGGATCAGGCCTCTCCGAAAACCTCCACGTAATGCCTTCTGCCTTCTCGATCGCTACCCAGTCCACCTCAGCCGTCGTCAACCCCGCCTCGTGTGCTGCATCGTAGACCGTCGGCACCGCAACCAGCCGCGACTTCAATGCACTCGGATCGATCTTCGGCGGTATGTCTGTCCGCTGATTGACGATCAATCCATTCACCACAACATGATGTTTACTGGCATTCACTCCCGTCACCATCGAAGTGTGGTTAGGCCAGGTCACAGTAGGATTGATCGGCCGCATCGACGTCGCATACGTCCCCGCCTTCATCAGTCGATGCAGAGTCGGCGCAGGCAGATGAGGATCACGCAGGCTCTCCGCCCCAAAAGCATCCAGGCTGATCACCACCACCTTCGACCGCTTTGCCTCCGCTGTCCCCTGTGCCTGCGCGACACTCCCCACGGCAATCAACGCTGCCACAATCCACATTCGAAACATCATCTAATCCGCTCCCCTTTTTTTCATCAGCGCATCTTCTGTCGCTACCGCATTGCAGTTGCTTTTGCTGTCGCTGTTGCTCGTCATTCTGCCCCTGAGCTTGTCGAACGAGGACGAACCCCGCATTTCCCTCCAAGCGCCACAGCCCCCTCAACTCCAACCAGTTTTCAACTCCGACCGAAGCTTACTAGAGCTCGCGCCCTCGCGCGACTTCGCCCGTCTCAAGCTCTATACTCAACCTGTGCAAAGGCCCTCACACCTCCGTTCTCTCTTCTGGCTGTTCCTTCTCTGCGTCCTCCCCGCCCTCGCCAAGCAATCCGCTGACACCCCCGCCCCCGGAGGCCGAGTCGTCCTCGTCCTGCCCTTCGACAACCGCTCCGGCCAACCCAACCTTAGCTGGATCGGCGACTCCTTCCCCGACACCCTTAACCAGCGCCTCACCTCCGCCGGCTACCTCA
>DATDHL010000418.1:0-2770 GCA_036521575.1 Edaphobacter sp.
GGCCAGCTCTTCGACCTCATGGAGCAGTTCGCCGGATACGGCTTCAACAAGTCGCACTCCGCTGCCTACGCTCTGCTCGCGTACCACACCGCTTGGCTCAAGACGCACTACCCGGTCGAGTTCATGGCCGCCCTGCTCACCAGCGAAACCTCGAAGCCCGAAAACGTAGTCAAGTACATTAGCGAATGCCGCGAGATGAACATCGCTGTCGTTCCGCCGAACGTCCAGATATCCGACGCCAACTTCACCCCCATCACGACCGACAAAGGCAAGGCCATCGGCTTCGGTCTCGCCGCCATCAAGAACGTCGGCCACAACGCCATCGAATCGATCATCGCCGCCCGCGCCGCACTCCGCACAGAAGGGAAGCAAGGCTTCGCCAGCCTGTGGGAGTTCTGCGAAAAAGTCGACCTAAGCCGTCTCAATAAGCGCGTGCTCGAATCGCTGAACAAAGCCGGAGCCATGGACGCATTCGGCGCCCGCGCCCAGATCGCTGGAGCCCTCGACAAAGCCATGGAGCGCGCCCAAAAAGCGCAGCGCGACGCTGCAGCCGGACAGCACGGCCTCTTCGGCATCTTCGACTCCGACATCACCACCGGTGCCAGCAGCGAAGATGCGCTCCCATCCGTAGCCGAGTGGGACGAACACACCCGCCTGCAAAACGAAAAAGAAGTCCTCGGCTTCTTCGTCTCTGGCCACCCCATGGACAAGTACCGCGAGAAGCTCCGCAACATGAAGGTCGTCGACACCGCCACCGCCGTTGAGATGAAGCCCGAGCCGCAGGTTTTCCGTCGTGGACGCAACGAAGAGCCACAGAACGAGATCGCCATCGCCGGAGTCATCACCGGCCTCAAAGTCGCCAAGTCCAAGCGCTCCGGCGAACTTTACGCGCAAGCCGCGCTTGAAGACACCACCGGCAAGATCGAACTCATCGCCTTCCCGCAGTCCTACGAGAAGCTCGCCGAAAAGCTCAAGATCGACGTCCCCGTTCTCGTCCGAGGCGTCCTGCGCGGCGAAGAAGACTCCGCCCCCAAGCTCGCCATCTCCAGCATCCAGGCGCTTGAAGACGTCAAGCTCAAGCTCCCGGAAGCCCTGCGCATCAGGGTCCCCCTGCACAACCCTGACGTCGCCCTGCTCGACAAACTCCACGCGATCCTCGTCAACGCCCCCGGCAAAGGCAAGCTGTTACTCGACCTTGAAGAACCCGGCGAATTCTGCGCCGTTCTCGAGCCACACGACGTCATGGTCGCAGCCGATCGCCTCTTCATCGACCGCGTCGAAGAGCTCGTTGGCCAGGGCGGAGTCCGCGTCATCGAATAGAGAACTCGCCCCGGGCATTTCTATCCGTTTTATCCGTGAAGATCCGCGGTCGACCATGTACTGTGTGAGCATGGCCCGTACAGTGAAGCTCTCCGCACTCCTCTGCGCAGTCCTGCTCGTCTGCCTTCAACCAGCTCACGCTGCATTCGATCGCTCTCAGCTCGAAGCTCTTAGCGCCTCCTTCTGGCAGTGGCGAGCCACCGAGCAACCCTTCACCAACGACGACATTCCCCGCATCGAACGCGCCTCGGACTTCGTCGTCGCCCGGTCACCAGCAGCCGTCAGACGCTACCGCACCCGAATCGCGGAGTTCGAAAAACAATGGCGCGCAATCGACCTCACCGGCGCATCGATCCCCGATCAGATTGACTACCGCCTCCTCGGCTCAGCCATCGCCCGCGTCTACTGGGAGCTCGACGTGATCCCCGATTGGCGACGCAATCCCAACTTCTACGTTGATCAAAGCCTCGGCAGTGTCTACGCCATCCTGCTCCCTCCGCCTCCCATTCAACCTGACCGTCAGCAGCAGATCATCGTCCGTCTGCAGCGCATCCCCGCGACACTTGCGGTAGCCCGTGAAAACCTCGATGACATGCGCGGCCCCTACATGCGCATCACGCTCGACTCACTCCAAAACATCGAAGCCCGCCTTCAGACCTTCAAGACTGCGCTCTTGCCCGAACTCGCACCAGAAAATCGCGCTCCCTTCGAAAAGGCCACTGCAGCCGCACAGGACGCGCTCGTCAGCTACCGTCAATGGCTCCAGACGAAATCCCCAGGCTTAACCGAGAAGACAGCAGTAGGCCGCGACGCCTACCTCTACTTCCTCCACAACGTCGCCCTCATGTCATGGACGCCCGAACAAATGTTGACAGCTGGCCGCCAGGAGTGGGAGCGTTCCGTCGCCTTCGAGAGCCTCGCGCAGGCAGCCAACACCGGCAAGCCGCAGCCGCCACTCTTCCCAAACCTCGAAGCTCAAATCGCCAGCGGCGAGAAGGAAGAGCTGGCCATCCGTGATTACATGGTCAGCCACGGCATCCTCTCTGTCCCACCCGACATCCAGCACTACCACGACATGGCGATGCCCGCCTACATCGTCCCGCTCTCATTTCTAGGAGTCACCGACGACCTCACCGGCCCCTCGCACCTCAACCAAAACAGCGTCAGCTACAAACGCCCACCCAGTGCAAAGATGGGCTTCTTCTCCCTCGTCAGCGCCCACGACACTCGCCCGCTCATGATCCACGAAGGCGTCCCCGGCCACTACTTCCAGATGGCATGGAGCTGGCACCACCCCGATCCAATCCGCCGCCACTACTACGACTCCGAGTCGAACGAGGGCATCGGCTTCTACGCCGAAGAGATGATGCTTCAAGCTGGTCTCTTCGACTCCACGCCTCGCATGAAGGAGAGCATCTACAGCATGATGCGTCTGCGCGCCCTCCGCGTA
>DATDHL010000419.1:0-3690 GCA_036521575.1 Edaphobacter sp.
GGCCGTCGCGAACTACGGCGCGCTCATCCGCGAAGAAGCAGGTCATCAACGTCTCCTTCGCGTAACCGTGCGGGTTGGCGACTATAAGCTCGACTCCAGCACCGGCCGCGGCGAAGGCACCGTCGTGCTCGCCCCATCCGATAGCGATCCCGAAGCCCTCCGCTACGTCCTGTGGAGCGCAACCGACGAAGCCTACAAAAACGCCCTCCGCGCTTACTCCGCCAAGGAGGCAGCGCTCAAGCGCTTTCAATCCACACGCGCCGAGCAGGATTTCGCCGAAGCCAAACCCATCACGCACATCGCGCCTCTCGTAAAACTCGACATAGACCGCGACGAGTGGAAGAAGCGCATCATCGAAGCCAGCGGCCTCTACGCCACCGATCCCGAGGTCAAAGGCTTCGCCGAACACGTCCAGTACTCCACCTCGAACGTACGCGGCCTCGCGATGAATCGCTATCTCGTCAACACCGAAGGCACCGTCGTCCGCCAGGGCTACACCGGCTACGCCGCCATGGTCAGCCTCGGCGGCCAGGCAACCGACGGAATGGTCGTCGCCCGTGACAACGGTTCCACCGCCGCCGAAGCCAAGGACCTCGAGAGCGCATCCGCATTCCACAAGCGTGTCATCGACGACCTCAAGAGCCTCGAGGCCCTCCGCAACGCCCCGCTCGTCGCCGCCGAGGACTATCACGGCCCCGTCCTCTTTAGCGGAGACGCCGCAACCGACGTCTTCACCCGCGTCTTCGTCCCCGGTGTCGAGGCAGAGCGGCCCGAACTCGGAACGACAGCCCGCACCACAGGCGCCTATAACACCAGCTACAAGTCCCGCGTGCTGCCGGAGATACTCAACGTAACCGACGATCCGCTCCTGACGAAGTTCGCAGGCAAGACGCTCCTCGGAGCCTACGAGGTAGACGACGAGGGCGTCCCCGCACAGTCAGTCGATATCGTTGCGAACGGCACGCTCCAGAACTACCTGATCGGTCGCGAGCCCATCAAGGACTTCCCTGCCTCGAACGGCCACGGCCGCGCCGCTCCCGCACAAGCAGCCCACGCACGCGTCGGAGTCCTGATCGTCAAATCGAAGGAGACCATCCCCGCCGCCGAACTGAACAAAAAGCTGCTGGAGATGGCAAAAGAGCGCGGCACTGACGTCTACGCAGTCGAGACCATGGGCGGCAACGAAGTAACGCCGCGCCTCCTCTACCGCGTTCATCCCGACGGCACCCGCCAACTGGTGCGCGGAGCCGCTTTCGATGAAGTAGATGCCCGCAGCCTGCGCTCAGACATCGTAGCCGCCGGAGACGATCCCTACGTCGCAAACTCGCTCGGCCTCGTGCCGCAAACCACAATCGTCCCCAGCCTTCTCTTCGGCAATATCGGAGTAAAACGCGCCACCGAAGAACAGCAAAAACTGCCCTACTATGCACCGCCACCTCTGACAGGAAAGTAAGGAAGACTGATGAAAGTCGATCTGAAGACGCTACAGATGCTGACGTTATTCGCCGTGTTCGCGCTGCTTTACGCGGGGCGGATGGTGAAGGGCACAGCACGCGAAACCCCCGAGGGCTTGGCCTTCGGGATGAAGCCGCTGGTGCTATGGGGACGCATTCTTGTCCTTCCTGTTTACTTCGCCCTCTTCGCGTATCCACTATGGGCATCGCACCGCAGCATTCCGTCGTGGTTTGTGGTGCTGTTGATCGCTTTCTTCGCCTTCATTCTCCTCCAGCTACCCGGCACAGTCCTGCTGACACCCACGGCCGTCATCCAGCGGTACTGGCTGCGACCTTCGAAGTCAATCCAATACACCGAGGTGATGGCGGTCGAGGCCCTGCAAGGCGGACGCACAACCCGCGTACTCGGCGACAACCGCGTCAGCATCACGCATACGTGGAACCACTGCGCATCAGAACAATTCCAGCAGGAGATCGCACGCCGAAGGGCTGACAGCAGAACCCACAGCAGCTAGCGCAATCAGAGCCACCATATCGCGCCCGCAAAGCGCCAACGCAGCCCACATCACCATCCCAGCCCACATCACAACGCACCCCACATCACCATCCGTTTTGAAAGGGCGCGGCTTTAGCCGCGCCGCAAATGACCCCCAAAAGAGAAGGGGCTTTAGCCCCTGAGGGAATGCTTTTCAACTCAGAATTCTCTGTCATGAAACTTGTTCAGAGCTTCTCTAAGCCTCTCGCTTCAGGCAAAAATATGGCCGCCGAGGACAATCCCCGGCGGCCACATCACACTCAACTACTCCCGGAACGTAGACTTCCGCCCCGCCAGCTTGCCATCCATATCAGCCAGCACATAAGCCACAACCGACAGCATCGCCGTATTCTTCTTGAACGAATCCGGATCCACCTTATCCAGCGTATCCGCCTCCGTGTGGTGCCAATCGAAGTAGTGATCGCCGACCGTATGCGGGGCTAAAGCAGGAACGCCATCCGCCGTAATCGGCCCAATATCCGACCCGCCGCCGCCCGGCGAAACCGTATCGGTCCCAATCGAACCCAGCAGCGAAACGATGTCCTGCAGATAAACAAACGACTGCTTCTCCTCAGCAGACAGCGAGCTCACGTCAAACCCCGCACCACGGCCAGCCGGAGCAGGAGCAGCGGCAGTGGCCCCCAGAACCGGAGGAGCAGGCCGACGCGGCCCACCGAATCCGCCATAGCCAATCCCCAGCGGCTTCTCCGCGCCACCATCCATCTCAATCGCAGCCACCTGGTTGCCGATCTTGTCGCCAATCCACTCGCGATAAGCCCGTCCACCCGCGCCGCCATTCTCCTCATTCACCCAGAACACAATCCGGATCGTCCGCTTCGGCTTCAGCCCCAGCTTATGAATCAGCGACACGGCCTCAAACGTAGCCATGATGCCCGAGCCGTCATCCTGTGCTCCCTGACCCACATCCCACGAGTCGATGTGACCACCCAGAACCACAACCTGCTCCGGATGCTCGCTCCCAACAATCTCGCCAATGACGTTTCCAGCCTTCACATCCTGCTCCGTATGCGCATCCATCTGCAGATGCACCGTGACCGGCCCTTCCTTCGCCAGTCGCTCAATCAACAAAGCATCTTCAACCGAGATCGCCGCCGACGGAACCTTAGGCTGCTTCTCGTCATACCGCAGCGTCCCCGTATGCGGAGTCTGCATCGCAAGCCCCGTCGCCGAGCGCACCAGCACCGCCGCCGCACCCTTCGCCGCAGCCCGTGAAGGGCCGCCAGTCCGGTACATCGAGCCGACGCCATATCCATGCCAACCCGGATTGAACACCACAATCTTGCCCTTCACCGCCGAATCCGGCAGAGCATCCAGCTCCGCGAAGTCATGCACAAACACCACGGGAGCCGTAATCCCCTCCTTCGGCGTCCCCACGCTCATGCCCAACCCCAGCATATGCAGCGGCTTCACAATCTCACCGGCCTCGCCCTTGTACGTAATCGTCGCCGACTCATTCCCCCGCACCCAATGCGGAACCATCACCGGCTGAATCTGCACATTCTGCAACCCGGCTTTCTTCATCAACTCCGCGCCCCACTCCACCGCCGTATTCAGCTGCGGACTCCCGCTCACCCGCTTCCCAATGTGATCCGTCAGATAAGCCAGATCAGCATAGCCTTCATCGTCCGCCATCGCTGCCTTCAGAATCCTGTCCGCATCGGCCTTATACTTCGCCGCCAA
>DATDHL010000420.1:0-3033 GCA_036521575.1 Edaphobacter sp.
CCCCAAACCCCTCCATTCCCGCCGCATTTCCGCCCTTCCACAAGTTCTCCACAGCCAGTGACCCTTCTCCACAACCTCTCCGTCCTTGCCTCCGGTTCTCCCTCCCGATACCCTCTCCATACGCCGATGATCACCATCCACCCAAAAAATAAGCCCGTCCACACACCCGAGACCGACCAGGCCAAGCCCGAGCCCACCAAACTCGAGCGGTCAGCCGCAGAAACCCCAGCCCCAAAACCCTCCAAGGTCATCGCCGTAGTCAACCAGAAGGGCGGAGTCGGTAAAACCACCACAGCCATCAACTTAGCGGCATCGCTGGCTCTCGAAGGCCTACCCACCCTCCTCATCGACTGCGACCCCCAGGCCAACACCACCGGAGGCCTCGGCTTCGGCCGCGACGAAGGCCGCCCCAGCATCTACGACCTCCTCATGGACCACCACGCCGCCGACAAGGTCATCGTCCCTACCGACGTCGCCAATCTCTCCCTCATCCCCGGCAGCAAGAACCTCATTGGCGCCAACATCGAGCTCGTCGCCCAGGATCGCCGCGAGTACCGCCTCCGCGACGCCCTCGCTCCCGTCCGCGCTAACTACCCCTTCATCCTCCTCGACTGCCCCCCGGCCCTCGATCTCCTCACCCTCAACGCCCTCGTAGCCGCCGACGGCCTCCTCGTCCCCATGCAAGCCGAGTACTTCGCCCTCGAAGGCATCTCCGAGCTCATGTCCACCCTCGACCGCGTCTCCCAATCCTTCAACTCGTCCCTCGCCCTCGAAGGCGTCCTCCTCACCATGTACGACGACCGCACCAACCTCTCCCAGCAGGTCACCGAAAACCTCTCCTCTTTCTTCACCGACAAGCTCCTAAAAACCAGCATCCCCCGCAACGTCCGCCTCGCCGAAGCCCCCAGCCACGGCAAGCCCGTAGCCCTCTACGATTCCAAATCCCGAGGAGCCGAAGCCTACCGCGAACTAGCCCTGGAACTCCTCGCCCGCAACAACATGGAGAGCCCCGAAGTCCTACGCCGCAAAGCCGCCGCAGCCGCCGCAGCCAGCGCCCTAAAATCCTTCACCAGACCCGAAAAGAAGGCCCGTTTCTGGCAATCCAGCAAATAGCCACGCCGTTACTCGTTACTCAGGACTCATTACTCGCGTTTTTCGTTCTTCGGTAAACCGCAAACCATCTTTGCCACACATAAAACCGCTATCTAACCACCAGTGAGCCATCGAAAATGCCGACCGCCACACACGATCCTAAACGCCGCGCCCTGGGCAAGGGCCTCGAATCCCTCCTTCCCGCACGTCCCGTCGCACCTGCGCCTCCACCACCAACCCCTGTAGAATCAGGCGGAAAGCCCCTCGAGATCCCCCTCGACCACATCGAGCGCAACCCCTGGCAGACCCGCACTCACTTCGACGAAGCAAAACTCCAGGAGCTAGCCCAATCCATCGTAGTCTCCGGAGTTGTGCAACCCATTGTAGTCAGGCCACTTAGCGGTGGCAGGTACCAGCTCATCACCGGCGAACGCCGCTGGTTAGCCAGCCGCAAAGCCCAAAAAACCACCATCCCCGCCATAGTCCGCCAAGTCGCTGATGAGCAAGTACTTGAGATGACCATCATCGAAAACCTCCAGCGCACTGACCTCAACCCCATGGAGCAAGCTCGCGCCTATCAACGACTTAGCCAAGACTTCCAACTCACCCAGGAGCAGATGGCGACCCGCACCGGCAAAGAGCGAGCCAGCGTAGCCAACTTTCTTCGTTTGTTGAAGTTACCCGAAACCGTCCAGCAAAAAGTAGAATCCGGCGATCTGACCTTCGGCCACGCCCGCACGCTCCTCGCGCTAGACTCCCCAGAATCAATCACTTCCGCCGCCCAAAAGGTCCTGGCCCTCTCCCTCTCCGTCCGCCAGACCGAAAGCTACGTTCAGAACCTGATCAACCCAGAAGCCAAACAAAACAAAGAAGATAAGCAGCAAACCCAACCCGACGACCCCAACGTCCGCGAAGCCCAGGACCGCCTCCAGCGCACGCTAGGCCTAAAAGTCCGCATAGAAGACAAAAAAGGCAAAGGCAAAGTAATCATCGAATACTCCGGCCTCGAAGACTTCGACGCGATCCTCAGCGCACTCGGTCAAGAAAAATAAAAATTCGCGAGAACGAGAAGACGCCCATGCGCAAGCTATATTTGTTCCTCATCCTGTTACAAATTGCAGCCCTTTCTGCTGCTGCTCAAACCGCACCCCAAACCCGCACCCTCCTCCGCACCGGCCATATCCTCGACGTAAAAACCGGAGCCGAGCCCGCCGCCCAGACCATCATCATCACGGGCGACCGCATCATCGCCATCGCCCCCACGGCCTCCACGCCCAAGCAATCTGGCGACACCGAGGTCGACCTGACGAAATACACCGTCATGCCCGGCCTGATCGACGTCCACACCCACCTCACCATGGCCAATAACTTCGACCCCTACTTCGAGCTCTCCATGACCCCCGCCAAAGAGGCGATCATCGGAGTTGAAAACGCCAAAGTCACCCTCGAAGCCGGCTTCACCACCGTCCGCAACGTAGGCGCCAACGACTACACCGACGTAGCCCTCCGCGACGAGATCAACGCCGGCCACATCCCCGGCCCGCATATGCAGGTCTCCGGCCCCGCGCTCGGCATCACCGGCGGCCACATGGACGAGAACCTTCTCCCCTACGAGTACCACGTCCACGGCCAGGGCGTAGCCGACGGCATCGCCGGCGTGCAGCATCAGGTCCGCGAAAACATCAAGTATGGCGCCGACCTCATCAAGATCGCCTCCACCGGCGGCGTCCTCTCCAAGGGCGACGACCCGCAAGCCAGCCAGTACACCATGGAAGAGCTCCAGGCCATCGTCGCCGACGCCCACCGCCTCGGCCGCAAAGTCGCCTCACACGCCCATGGAGCCCAGGGCATCCTCTGGGCCACCCAGGCCGGCGTCGACTCCATCGAGCACGGCTCCTACATCAACGACGAGTGCATCGCCGCCATGAAGCAGCGCGGCAC
>DATDHL010000421.1:0-2007 GCA_036521575.1 Edaphobacter sp.
GAAAAAGGCCCGCTCGCGGTTAGCGCGTCAGCGGGCCTTTCAGAAGTCCTTGGTGCGTTTCGTTACTTCGCCACACCGGACACAGCCGCCAACACGCTCTCCGCATGATGATGGTGATGCCCGTGATGGTGCTTCACGAAACTCATCTCCATTTCAGCCTAACTTTAGCGCCCGCATAAGTCAAATCGTGACAGCGCATCCGCACGAAATTCCCCGGAAAGGTGATTGACGATCACCCTCCGCTCTCGTACCCTTCCGCAAGAAAGCAGTCAGCAGCTCCAAAGGAGACCCACCCCATGCTCAAGCTTCGCTACAAACTTCTCGTCGCGGCCCTCCTCGTTGCCGCACCTATCTTCATCATCGCGCAGACCGCCCCCAAGGCTCCCGCGCCGTCCGCCGCCACTGGCCTCCTCGACATCAACACCGCCAATCCCGACCAGCTCAAGGCTCTCCCCGGCATCGGTGACGCCTACGCCAAACGCATCCTCGATAACCGCCCCTTCACCTCCAAAGATCAGCTTGTCAGCCGAGGCATCCTTCCCCAGGCGACCTACGACGGTATCAAGAACCTCATCATCGCCAAGCACGCCCCCACCAAGTAATCAGAACAATCCCTATCGCACCACAAGGCTGACTGCTACCATGCAGCCAGTCTTTGTTTTGCCTGTCCTCCTATGCTGCAAAGATCGGCTCGCCTTCAATACTTCCTTCTCGCCATAGTGGCGTTCTTCGCGCTCACGCATCTCTATCTGGGTGTAAGTCAAAACTTCCATACTCAGGCGAACGGTCAATTCCTCGCTCGCAGGCCTTTCTTCGGCAGATCTCAGGGACCCACCCTGACCACCCTCCAGCCTGAAGCCAAAGCCGCCGGCCTACGGCCAGGAGACACCATCCTCTCCATCAACGGGCAGCCCTTCACCGACGACGGCGTCCTCCTCCAGCAAACCAATCACAGCAGCCCCCATCAGATCCTCACCGTCACCTACGCTCGCCCCGGCAGCGCCGAAACCCGCCAGGCAAACATCCTCCTCGAACCGATACATCCCACAGCCTCTCCGCTCTGGGCCTGGGCGGTCCTCGTCGTCATCACCGTCCTGTCCGCCTTCTGCCTCTTCACCGGCCTCTACGTTGTCTTCGCGCGACCTCGTAACCCCCACGCCTGGTTGATCCTTGGCATCCTCATCTTCTTCAACGCCCTCTTTATCGCGCCCTCGTCACTCCTCGGCCCATTCGCCGCCATCGTGCATATCTGGTCTGTGGTAGCGCAGACCGCCATGCCGCTCAGTCTGATGGCCTTCGGCATCTACTTCCCCGAGCGTTCCTCCATCGACATCCGTTTCCCCTGGATCAAGTGGCTCTTCATCGTCCCTATCCTCGCTCTCCTTCCATTCGATCTCATCTCGGAGATCGGCCACTCCTACAACTTTGCTGCCTGTCGCTGGCTCGATCCCTACCTTGTCCGTATCAACACCATCGAGACCATCGCCGCTTTCATGGCGATCACCTACTTCTTCATCTGCCTCCTTCCCAAGCTCCGCACCGCCACCGGAGACGCCCGTCGCCGCCTTCGTATCCTCTTCCTCGGCACCTGCATCGGCCTCACTCCGTTCTTCGGCCTCGCCATCCTCGCTCTCATTCGCGGAACCGACGTCGGCCAGGATGTTCCCGAGTGGATCGTCCTCACCATCGTCGGAATCCTCTTCCTCTTTCCCCTTACCCTCGCCTACGTCGTCGTCGTCCAGCGCGCCATGGACGTGCGCCTCCTCATCCGACAGGGCACCAAATACTTCTTCGCCCGCCAATCCGTCTTCGTCTTCTCCGTCCTGATCACCATCTGGATGGCCTACAACATCAGCCGTTTCTTCGCGAGCCCCGGCCACCACCGCGCCGTCGATGTCGTCCGCATCTTCGGCATCATTCTCTTCTTCTTCACCTTCCGCTTCATCATCTCCAGGCGTATCCAGCAAAAGATCGACCAGCGCTTCTTCCGCGAAGCCTACTCCACCG
>DATDHL010000422.1:0-8097 GCA_036521575.1 Edaphobacter sp.
ATCGACCGCCGGCATCTCAATGTAGCAGATCTTTCCGTTTCCAAGCGTAGGAGGCATCTCTACTCCTTTCAACATCGCGATTCTAGCTGAATACTGCAGAATTCCTCTGCTGTTCTGCCGTCGCTGACCAACGCCGCAAAATAGTGATACACCTGTTCAGGACCAACAGGAGACGAATGCACCGCCGCGAACTGCTCAAACTAGCCGCCCTTACCGCCGGAGCCGCAACCACCCGCACCCTCCTGGCTGAACCCGCTCCACCCGAGCCCGCTAAGGTCACCCGAGTCCTTGTCGTCTCCAAGTGCCATCTGGATGTGGGTTTCATCGACACTCAGGCCAACATCATCCGCAAATACTTCGATGTTTACTACCCCGCGGCCATGGCCACCGCCGCGACCCTCCGTCAAGCGGGCCCCGATCATTACACGTGGACTACTGGCTCATGGCTCCTCTACGAGTACCTCGAGCAAGCCACCCCCGCGCAGCGCCGGGCTATGGAGCAGGCCATCGCCTCCGGGGACATCGCATGGCATGCGATCCCGTTCAGCTGGCAGACCGAGCTGCTCGACCCCACCCTTATCGCCGGTGGCCTCTCACTCTCCGCTACCCTCGACTCCCGGTTCGGCAAGAAGACCACCGGCTCCAAGATGTCCGACGTTCCCGGTCACACTCGCGGCATTATCTCTCCGCTTGCCGCTGCCGGGGTTCGGCTGCTCGATATCGGCGTCAACGCCGCCAGCACGCCTCCAGAAGTCCCACCGATCTTTCTCTGGCGCGACCCCGCCGGAGCGGAAATCGTCATGGTCTACCATCATCACAACTACGGCGGAGTCGTCCCCATCCCCGGCACCACCACGGTTTTTGCGATGGAGATGGCCAACGACAACGCCGGGCCCCACTCGCTCGACGAGATTCGCAAGACCTTCGAGCGCCTTCGGGCACAATTTCCCAACGCCACCATTCAGGCCGCCACGCTCAGCGATGTTGCCGCTGCCACCGAGCCCATCCGATCGCAGCTCCCCATTGTCACGCAGGAGATCGGAGACACCTGGATCTACGGCGCTCCCAGCGACCCGCTCAAACTAGCCATCTACCGCGAGATCTCCCGCCTCCGCCGTCAGTGGCTCAACGACAAGAAGTTCACTGCTGGCGACGCCACAGACCGCAAACTCCTCGGCCACTTCCTTCTGAACGTCGAACACACCTGGGGCACCGATACCAAAACCTACCTGGATCACGACCATTACACCCCGCACGATCTCCAGCTAGCCCTCGCCGACCCCGTCAAATTTCCCGTCTACAAGACGATGGTTATCTCGTGGCAGGAGAAGCGGGACAACAACCCCAAAGCCATTGCTACCCTCCCCGACGCTCTCCGCACGCAAGCTGAGCAAGCCCTCAAGCAACTCACTCCGCAACCACCGTCACACACTGGCCTCCAGCCGCTGTCGATATCGCAAACCAGCCCCATCACACTCGAATCCCGTCACCACACTCTCGCTATCGACCCGCAGACCGGAGCCATTATCGGGCTCAAGAACCGCAAGACCGGCAAAGAGTGGGCCTCTCCGACTCGCCCCCTCGCTCTCTTCACCTACCAGACGCTCTCTGCGGAAGACTTCGCCCGCTTCCTCGACGCCTACGTCCAAAGCAAGGAATGGTGGGCTCCACAGGATTTCGGCAAGCCCAACATCGAGCACTTCGGAGCCCGCTCAGCCGAGTGGCACCCCACTCTGACGCAGGCCTGGACTGGCAGCGCTGAAAGGAGCCACCGCCTGCTCCTCGAACTCAAGACCAACATTAAGCCTGAAGATGCGCCGATCACCGCGCCACCTGCCACCATCTACCTCGACGTCACTCTCCCCGAAGACGAGCCGGTCATTCACCTGACCCTCTCTACCTTCGACAAGCCAGAGAACCGCCTGCCCGAAGCCATGTGGCTCACATTCGCGCCCGATGCGCCGCAAACCTCGGGCTGGGGGCTCGAAAAATCCGGCCAGTCCATCCGTATCGCCGATGTCGTCCGCGGCGGCAACCGCAACATGCACTCCATCGCGGAGAACATCCGCTACGCCGACCCCTCCGGCTCCTTCGAACTCGCCACCCTCGACGCGCCTGTCGTAGCCCTCGGCCAGCGCTCTCCGCTTAACTTCTCCCTCGACCTGCCTGTCCTCACCTCAGGCATCCACATCAACCTCTTCAACAACGCATGGGGCACCAACTACCCCCAGTGGTGCGGAGGCAACTGGCTCTACCGCTTCACCCTCCGAGCGTAAGCTAGCGCAGGTGCTCTTGGATTAAGTGCTCGACGCCTTGAGGGGGCGGCTTCAAACCGCCGTGTTGAAAAGAGCTGCCTCCGCCTGTCGTCGTCGCGTCAATCCCGCAATCACCACACCGCGAATATGATCCCAGCGCAGAAACTGCGTCGCCGCATCCGCAAAGTCTCCTGTATTCACATATCGAAGCAGCGTCGATTGCGACAGGCTCGCGCAACCCAGGTTGAACACAAAGTCCACCATCGCATCGAACTGGTTCTGGTTGATGTTTCCCAACACCAGCCTGTTCACGCAAGTCACCGATCCGGCAACATCGCTTTCCAGGAAGGCGTCCGCCTGGTCTTGCGTGATCGTCAACCCGGCATGCACTCCCGGGCCGGTGTGCCCGTACCCGATCGTCCAAACCCCGCCCTGATCCGCATAGGCAGTCAAAACGCACCCCTCAAATTTCTTGGTGAGCGCCAAACCAGCATCGCCATAAGCAAAATTCGCCATCCGCTAATCTCCTTTTCTATCGAACACAAAACTCGCAGAACCTGCCCAACGTAAGGAAATAGCTGGGGCGAACCAGCCGGCTTCCCAACTCCCTAACCTTGAGCGAAGCTACTGTTTGTCGTAAACGTCCACTCCTGCCGCCGGTTTCCCATCGGTGCCAGTTCCGCTTAGCGTCGACTTCATCGTCTTTCCGTCCTCGGAGACGACCATTCGCCGCATTCTAATCTGCTTCCCATCCTTCGTGTAGGTGTTCTCTCGAATGTGAGCGCTCACCTGCTTCGCGCTGATGCCGTCGAAGTCGCCCTGCTCTACGCTTCCCATTCCACCTTTGACCGGAACCGTATATTTCACCGAGAGCGGCGAACCATCGCCCCTGTTGCCCGTAGCGGTCACCATAAGATTGGTCCCTTGTTCCTCAATAACAAGCGTCACGTTTTTGGATGGAGTCCCGGTCGTATATTTCGTCTTTGCAGAGTTGAGCGTCCAGGTCCCTGCAAAGGGATCACTTGCCAGGAGCGGAGTCGCGAATGCCAATAGCACCAACGCACAGAACATCTTTCGCATGGCGTTTCACCTCGGCGGGGACTATACGCCGACCCAGTGGGCAGTGCAATTAAATAGCGCGGCAGCATCGTCACCTCCCCATCATCAGATGTGCCGCCCCCCCCCCCGGAGACCCATTGCGCCTCTTTTATCGGAAGGGAAGGGCACCATCTGCGGGCACTGCTTTCATCCCAGCAACCCCACTACTTCGCCAGTTCAGCCTTCACCAGCTCGCTGACAAGCTTGCCATCGGCACGTAGACCGCCAGCCTGAATTTGCTGCTGCACCGCCTTCATCACCGAGCCCATCTCCTTCGGCCCCGGCTTCGCGCCGCCCTCGGCAATCTGAGCGATCGCGGCCTGCACCACCGCGCGAATCTCGTCCTCACCGGCAGCCTGTGGCAGATAAGCCTCAATGATCCCGATCTCGACGCGCTCCTTCTCCGCCAGCTCTGGCCGGTTGCCCTTGGTAAACGACTCCACCGACTCCTTGCGCTGCTTGATCAGCGTCGTCAGGATCTGTGACTCCTCGGCATCGGTCAACTTTTCGCGCTTGTCGATCTCCTTGTTCTTCAGCGCGCTCTTCACCATCCGTAGTGTCGTCAGCTTGTGCTCATCCCGAGCCTTCATCGCCGTAACAATATCCGCCTGTATCTTCTCGCCAATCGTCATAACCTTCTCGCCCTCATAAACATCAACATCCGATTATAAGTTCCGCCAACCTGCCGACTGACTAACTGACCGACTGGCCGACTCGCTACAATAAACTCATGATCCGGAAAACTCGCCTCTTTACACCTGGCCCGACGCCCCTGCTCCCCGCCGCCCAGTTCGCCATGGCAGCCGCTGACATTCACCACCGCACGCCCGAGTTCCGCGCGCTCTACACTCGCGTGCTCGCACAGCTGAAGGAGTTCGTCGGCACCAAGAACGACGTCATCATCCTGTCGAGCGGTGGCACGGGTGCCATGGAGGCTTCGGTCTCGAATCTCACCTCGCCCGGCGACCGCGTCCTCGTCCTCAGCGCCGGTAAGTTCGGCGAGCGCTGGAGCGGCCTCACCAAGGCCTTCGGCTGCCACGTCGACGTGGTTGAAGCTCCGTATGGCAGTACTTTTACGCTCGATCAGGTCAGCGAAGCCCTCAAGCTCGAGACCCGCGCGGTCTTCGTCCAGGCTACGGAATCCTCTACCGGCGTCCGCCACGACATCCAGGGCATCGCCAACCTCCTTAAGGAGAACGGCAGCGAGGCCCTGCTCATCGTCGACGCCATCACCGGCCTCGGCACGACGCACCTCGACATGGACGGCTGGGGCATCGACGTCCTCATCGGCGGCTCTCAGAAGGCCGTCATGATTTCCCCCGGCCTCGCCTATCTTGCCGTCTCACAGCGCGCCTGGGACCGCATGGAGGCCACCTACAATCCGCGCTACTACTTCGATCTACGCAAGGAGCGCAAGAACGCTGCCAAGGGAGAGTCCGCCTACACCCCATCGGTAGCCCTTATCGCTGCTCTGGGAGCCTCGCTCGACTACATCGCCGGACAGGCCGAGGGCAATCTGGCTGAAGGCCGCAAGAAGCTCGTCGACAACGCCGAGACCTGCGCTGCAATGACCCGCGCTGCAGCCGAAGCCATGGGGCTGAAGCTCTTCGCGCCCAAGGGCTACGAAGCGGCCGCAGCCACGGCGATTCTGCCTCCTGAGGGTACTGACTCCGGCGTCATCGTCAAGGGCCTCAAGTCGAAGTTCGCCGCCATCGTCACCGACGGTCAGGGCGAGATGAAAGGACACCTGTTCCGCATCGCTCACCTCGGCTTCTTCGACTACATGGACACCATCGCGATTATCGGTGCCTTGGAGCAGGTCGCTGTAGCTACCAAGCTGCCGCTGACGGGCTTCGAGTTTGGCAAAGGACTGATCGCTGCGCAGAAGGTCTTCGCTGAACGCACGAAGTAAAGTCAGATCATTTCGAGAGCGGCGCTGGGTCTCACACCAGCGTCGCTTTTATTGAATGGGGTAGAACGCAAGGTCGACATCATTTGTCAATAAGGCCAACCACGACTTTCCTTCATGCGTTGCCAGATGGCCAGTGGCGTTCTTTGATGGATCAATAGGGACGCGCAGCAGTGCTGTTCCGGTTGTGACGTCCACGGCAAAATAGACCCTTGAATCCGTCTTCGAAGTATCGTACCAAGTCTGATGACCGGTACCACAGTCATATAGGGCAAGCTTGACACTCGACCTCTCGTCGACAAGCGAACATCCATGCCATGCCGGATTGCCAGAAAACTCCTGCGGTTGAAACTTCAGTTCTTCAGCTTCTTTGCTGATAACCCGAGACTTCTGGATTTTCTGCGGTTCAGAGGAGTTCGTTTTGGTCATGATCTCGGCACAGCCGGATGACAGAGCCGAAGTAGAAGTTGCCCGACCCCATCCGCCGTGATCATTCTGTTTCAGCTCACCGTAATGGAGCAGGTAGTCGCACGCCATCGCCGATTTCATGGTCGGCAACTCAAGTAGAGCGACGGACTCACGCGAGAACAAACTCCCTCCAGCGTCCTTCTCGTTCGCACTATAACCAGCAAGAATCGAATGCTCTTGAAACGCTTGCCAAAATCCGCCAGCCAGAAGCTTGTCCGTAGTGTCGAGTGTTGAGACAGCCGTGAAGCTTTGTAGATCAACAATGTTGATGATCGCGCGGCTGTTTTTCCGAAAGCTGGACGCCATGCCCGGTGCATCAAGCGCGACACGAGTCAAAGCAAACCGTCCGTCATTTGTGATTAGAAAAGTAGACTGCCCGAAGCGCGAACTCTCCGTCTCTTCGCGTGTTGGCCCCTTTATCTTTAGTCGTTTCTGCTTGGGAGAAGGAGAATCCCAGGCAGAGACGCGATTCAGGCCCCAGTTTCCTGCCTTGTCCCCCGTGAAAAATAACAGAGATTGATCGGGTGCGACTTCGAAATAAGTCCCCATATTCGAACGCCTCTCGGCGATTTTGATTTTGTAAGCAGGCACTGGATCAGTTGATTTTTTTTGTGCCACAAGCATCAGGGGGAACGCGGCCATTAGGCAGAAAGGCAGACATCGAAACATGGGTTTAATCATATCTGGACGCTTATCAACTGCCATCGCACTTAATGGAGAGCCGTGCTCCATCCTTCCCGACCCATTTGTGAAAAAGTGGGAAACGTATAGCATGTCTGCCAGACAGATATGCCAACCGACAACGCTTATAGCAGACGACAGTTTCTGATCGGTGCCGCCGGTGCCGCGTTCTCAAGCGCGTTCACGACGCCGGCTCAGAGCGCGATGGCGCTCGGACCAGCACCTTCACCTCTGCGGGGACGATTTATTACGCATGTCTCCGTCGTGCGGGTAAACCAGATTGAGGTGACGCCGACTCGTTCGATCGGCGAAGACGAAGCTCCCGACAACAGTCCGGCCCATATTCGGTCGCGGAGAGAAGCCTTTGCCAGAGGGTGTCCGGATGGCCGGATGACGTGGGCGATCAGTTGGCTGGCCTTGATCGACAACCGGCAGGAGTACAAAGACGCGCGCAGGCTTCTGGCGTCGTATCACGACCGGTATGGCGACGAGATCACGTTCATTCCGGGCGGCTACTTCGCACCCATGTATGACACGCGGGCCAATAACCGCGAGACGATTCGCAAGGCGCTGGGCATGATCTCTACCATGGTGGGCGGCGGATATCGTCCGCAGTGCATCGTTGCGGGCTTTATGGATGCGGAGAACCAGCGATACCTCGCGACGGACGAGGGCATTCATGTCTGCCAGGGACAGATCTGGAGCCAGCACGGCATCGACAATGGCGATGGCGACGGGGGCATCTGCTATCCGTACTATCCGAGCCGCGAGCACTATCTGAAGCCCGCGCAGGGAGCGGCGGATTTCATCGACTGCGTGTGTCTCGATGGCTGGACCTGCGACTTTCTGACTGCGCGGCGCGAGGGATTCGAGGGCAAGTTTAACAGCCGGTTGGGCGTGGGTCCGATCGAAGCTGTAGGCAATCTGGGGAAGGAAGCGGGCCGCAAGGAGATGATGGATACCACGGCGATGCACTTCGACAAAGGCCATGCGCTGAATGGATTTGGTTGGGTCACGGGGATCTGGGAGGTGTCGGTTGGGCACAACGAGGATCTGACCTACTGGCTGCAAGCCATAAGGGACAGGTGGCCGGACACCAGCGTGATCACAGAGGGCGAGTTCGGCCTGAAGTGGCGAGAGCATACGCCGAACAACGCGTCGTTGAACTATCGGTTCGATGCACGGGGGACCGGCGCTCCGGGGTCTGAAAAAGATCTGGAGATTGAGTGGTATATGAATCGTGAGTTTCGTCTGGCGCTGCTGCGTAACTGGACGAAAAACGAGACACCGATGGTCATCGACTTTACGCGCTACGATCTGCCTGCGCGGGAGCCACAGACGCTGCAGCGCGAGTGGAGCCTGATGAATGTGCTGAATCAGAAAGGTACGCGCCCGCAGGACAAGCCTCGACCGCTGGCGCAGTTGTCAGCGGATGACCAGCGGCGGATATTCGCGCAGTATCCGGAGTTGAAGAAGCTGCAATAACGCGGTCTCCGCCTGATACTCTGGTGCGACCCGATGAAACGCTCGACCAAAGTAGCCGCACCTCTTCTCGCTTCGGCAGCCCTCGCCATGACGATGGGCTGTCGCAAACCCGAAATGCAACGCTGCGTCGACGAAAACAACAAAGTCGTGGACGACAGCTTCTGCGCCAATCAACCCCAGGGCCAAGCCCAGCAGCAGCGC
>DATDHL010000423.1:0-5222 GCA_036521575.1 Edaphobacter sp.
TCGGCCTCGGCAGCGTTCCCGCCTCACACCCGCTCGCCCTCGGCATGATGGGCATGCACGGCGAGTCCTGGGTCAACGAAGCCATCCAGCAGTCCGACCTCCTGCTCGCCTTCGGGATGCGCTTCGACGACCGCGTCACCGGCAACCTCGCCAGCTACGCGCCCAACGCCAAGAAGATCCACATCGAGATCGATCCCTCCGAGATCAACAAGAACGTCAAGGTCGACGTAGCCCTGATCGGCGATCTCAAGGAGGTCCTCCGAACCCTGCTCCCGCTGCTGCCTAAAAAGTCAGACGCATCGTGGCTCAAGCAGATCAACGCCAGCAAGGGCGACGCCGCCGTCCGCGACATCATCAACCTGCCCGACAACGGCCACCTCTACGCCGCCCATGTCATCCACGACATCTGGCGCGAAGCCGTAGCCGCAGGCCGCGCCGACGACACCATCATCGTCACCGACGTAGGCCAGCATCAGATGTGGGAGGCCCAGTACTTCCGCCACAACGCCCCGCGCACGCTCGTCACCAGCGGAGGCCTCGGCACCATGGGCTTCGCGCTCCCCGCAGCCATCGGCGCAAAGGTCGCATGCCCCGAAAAGGACGTCTGGGTCATCGCAGGCGACGGCGGCTTCCAGATGACCGCCGCCGAGCTCTCCACAATCGTTCAGGAGAACCTCCACATCAACATCGCCGTCATCAACAACGGCTTCCTCGGCATGGTGCGCCAGTGGCAGGAGGCCTTCTACGACAAGAACTACTCCTGCTCCCCCATCCTCTCGCCCGACTTCGTAAAGCTGGCCGACGCCCACGGCATCCCCGGCGCACACATCACCCAGCGCAAGGATGTAACCAATACAGTTACAAAGGCACGCACCGGCGCAACCCCGTTCCTCATTAACTTCGCCGTAGAAAAAGAAGACGGCGTCTACCCGATGATCGCTCCGGGATCTGCATTGCATGAGATGGTTCGCAGACCACAGAAGGATCCGCTGCTTGAGACTGCGGAGGATGAATAATGCGTTTGCTTTTGGGATTGACATGGGGCTTCAGCCCTACGAGCAGACTCCGAACAGTTGGGGCCTTGAGCTCCGCGCCTGCGCTTCTACTGGTGGTGTTGGTCCTTGTTCTCTCACGATCGCTTGCAGCAGAAACAGTTCGCATCCGCGTTATTGACGGAAGAAATGGCCATCCGTGGGCAAAGAAACATATCGAGGTTTACGATGCATCGGACCCTCACGAAAAGTCACTTCCCCATACTTTTGCAGAAGGAAAGACCAATAAAGAAGGAATCTTTGTTGTCAATTTGGACCCCTCGACCGTTGTCGGTGTTGCAGGAGCGTTTAGATGCCTTTCAAAGACACAAACGATTGCTCCTAGATGGAGAGTCGCAGACATCATTGTTACGGGTGGAGTCCAGGAGAATTTCTGCAATTTCAAAATAACAACCGCTCCCGCACCCGGTGAGATCGTGGTATTCGTCCGTCCTGAAACTCTCAAAGAAATTCTTGATATTGACTAACAAATTGTGAATTCAGACTGAGGTTAAATGCTCCACACCTTCGTAGCCCACGCACTCAACAAGCCCAGCTCACTTACTCGAGCTGCGCTTGCTATCTGCATGCTGGTGCCGACTGTAAGTGAAGCCCAGCCTCCTCACGAACTCCACATCCGCATCATCAACGCGAAGACGAACCAGCCCGTCACCGACGAAAAGCTCAACGTAGCCTTCCGCGCGGATCAGATCGGCTCCGTCGCGATGGCCACCGACAAAAACGGCATCATTCTGGTCGACTACGGCGATGCCAGCACCATCCGCATCCTCTCGAACATGTACGCCGACTGCCGTCCCCGCGCCGAGCTCTACACCGACTACTCCATCGCAACCATCCTTCACAGCGGCATCACGACCGGCAACCTTTGCAGCAGCGCCAAACACGCAACGCGGCCGGGCACGCTGACTCTCTACGAGATCCCGAAGACCTTTATCCCGACCTATCCCAATCCCCCAGTAACCAACATGCCGCACTCTGACGAGAATCCGCATTCCGGCCCCAAATGACACTCATACCTGAATCGCGTTCTAACTTACTTATTCCCGACTTTGAGGTCCTATGCTTCACACTTTCGTATCGCTAGTAGATGACAAGCCCGGCGTACTCACCCGAGTCGCCTCGCTCTTCCGCCGCCTCAACGTCAACATCGTCTCGCTCACCGTAGGCGAGAGCGAGCGCGAGGGTGTCTCCCGCATGACCATCGTCTGCGACGCACCCGAACACGCCGCCGACCGCATCCGCGCCTCGCTCTATAAGCTCGAGATCACCCGGGACGTCGATGAACTCGGCCGCAGCGAAGCCGTCATCCGCGAACTCTGCCTCATCAAGGTCGCCGCCGGCCCTAACTCCCCGCACGGCCAGCATTCGCGCTCGCAGATCTTCGAGTTGGCCAACGTCTTCCGCGCCCGCGTCGTCGACCTCGCCCCCGAGTCCATCATGCTCGAGATGACCGGCGCCGCCAGCAAGATCGAAGGCCTCCTACAGGTGCTCCGCGAATCCAGCTTCGAGGTCCTCGAAGTCTCCCGCACAGGCCGCATGGCAATGCGACGAGGCCACCACACCAGCCGCGTCCTCAAGGCGCTCGGCACACCCAACGGCGAGAAGGACACGGCCGCCTACCCCGACCGCCCCGACTCCGACGATCTGCCGAACCAGTTTGCCGAAGACGAAACCTAACCCGCTCCTTTACTCTGGAAGCCCTTATGAGCAAATCATCCCGCCGTCAGTTCCTCTCCCGAAGCGCAGCAACGCTCGCCGCCGCATCGCTGCGTCCCTCACGCCTGTTCGCTTACGGACCCACCCCAGCCACGACACTGAAGCAGTTCGACTACGGCCAGATCCAACTGCTGGAAGGCCCTCTCCTCGAGCAGTTCCAGCAGAACCACGCGCTGTATCTCCACCTCGACGACGACAGCCTCCTCAAGCCATTTCGCCAACTTACCGGTCAGCCAGCCCCAGGAGAAGACATGGGCGGCTGGTACTCGCCTTCCAAGGACTTCGACCCGCCTAAGAATATGACCGGCTACGTCCCCGGTCACACCTTCGGGCAGTTCCTCTCCGGCCTCTCACGAGCGTATGCCGTCACAAAGGATCCCGCGACGCAGCAGAAAGTAAATCGCCTCGTCGTTGGTCTGGCTCCCACGCTCACCAAAGACTTCTACCGCAACTACTGCCTCCCCGCCTACACCTTCGACAAGACGAACTGCGGCCTCATCGACGCGCACCAGTTCGCAGGTGATCCAAACGCCTTCGACGCCCTCAACAAAGCCACCGACGCCGTCCTGCCCTGGTTGCCCGAGAAGGCCCTCAACCGCGAAGAGATGGCCGCGCGCCCGCACCCAAACATCTCCTACACGTGGGACGAGTCGTACACGCTCCCGGAGAATCTCTACCTCGCCTACACCCGCGGAGCAGGCGACCGCTACCGCCAACTCGCCCGCCGCTTTCTTCAGGACGACACCTACTTCAACCCCCTCGCCGAAGGCCACAATGTCCTGCCCGGACAGCATGCCTACAGCCACGTCAACGCGCTCAACTCAGCCATGCAGGCCTACCTCGTCGACTCCAGCGAGCACCACCTGCAAGCCGCCCGCAACGGCTTCCAGTTCGTCCTCGACCAGAGCTTCGCAACCGGCGGCTGGGGCCCCGACGAGGCCTTTCAAAAGCCCGGCACCGACGGCCTCGCCAACTCCCTCACCCACACCCACAGCAGCTTCGAGACACCCTGCGGAGCCTACGGCCACTTCAAGATCGCCCGCTACCTCATGCGCGTCACCGGCCAAAGTACCTACGGCGACTCCATGGAGAGCATCCTCTACAACACCATCCTCGGCGCCCGCCCCTATCGCTCCGACGGCATCGGCTTCTACTACTCCGACTACAACCAGGACGCCGTCAAATCCGACTACGAACAGAAGTGGCCCTGCTGCTCCGGCACCTTCCCGCAGCTCACCGCCGACTACGGCATCAGCTCTTACCTACAGTCCCCAACCGGCCTCAACGTCAATCTCTACGTCCCCTCGCGCATCTCGTGGAAACAGGGCGCAGCCTCAGCCGTCCTCACCCAGCAAACCCAGTACCCAAACTCCAATGAAGTCTCCATGAACCTGCAGATCGACCGCCCCGAGCGCTTCACCCTAGCCCTCCGCGTCCCCGCCTGGGCCGGCCCCGCAACCAAGGTTCTGATCAACGGCCGCAGCGCCGATCTTCACCCCCAACCCGGAACCTGGCTCCCAATCAATCGCACATGGAAGAACGGCGACCGCGTTGAGTTCTCCATCGACATGCCTCTACGGCTCGTTCCGCTCGACGACCAACACCCGAACCTCGTCGCCCTGAAGCACGGCCCGGTCGCGCTCTTCGCCATCCAACCCATACCTCTGAAGGTCAGCCGTCAGGCACTGCTCGCCGCACGCCGCGCCAGCAGCACCTCCACCGACTGGCTCGTCTCAACAGATGACAAACCACTTGTCATGCGGCCATTCCCAGCCATCACCACAGAACACTATCGGCTCTACCAACAAACGTGAACTTCAACGAGCCAACGCAGCACTTGATAAACTTTGAAGTACCGAAAATCAACATTACGAAAAGAATCGGCGCAGAACGGCGACCACCCAATCAGTTCATTAAGGACGAAGGGGAGTTAGAGAAAGGATCCCGCAAGAGTCCACACTAGCAGGAGAACAGAGCTCGAGATGGCAATCCTGCAAGACCACCGAAACCTATTGATGAGCTGGTCGCTCGGCTCTTGACTAGCGACCCTAAACGCGCGGAACCGCAAAAGACAAACGACCAGATAGATGACAGATCCTATCAAGGCGAAAACCAGAATAACTAAGGCGAGAAGCGCACCCAAAGTATCCATACAACAGATATCCTAATAAAGATAGAAAAGGACGATAGAAGAAAAATGGCAAAGACTTACCACGACCAAGACGCAGACCTCTCTCTCATCCAATCCAAGAAAGTGGCCGTCATCGGCTACGGCTCGCAGGGGCACGCCCACGCCCTCAACCTCAAGGACTCCGGCGTAGAAGTTCGCGTAGGCCTGCGCCCCGACTCCCCCAACGCCGAGCGCGCCCGCAAAGCCGGCCTCATCGTCGACACCGTCGCCAACGTCTCCCAGTGGGCCGACGTCATCATGAACCTGACGCCGGATCAAACGGC
>DATDHL010000424.1:0-8026 GCA_036521575.1 Edaphobacter sp.
ACAGCGGTGACACATCTCAGTGTCGAATCGCTATAAACTGGGAAATGGAAGTAGCGAGGTGGAATGAACGAAGGTCGTTGGGTTTTATTGATTGCAAGCGAAGTGGGTGGTACCGACTCGGTCTCAGACCGCGCCATGGAACGGCTTGTTGAAGCAATTAGTGAAGAGGGCTATGAGGTCGTCCGCACCTCTACGCCCGAGGATGGTCTGTCCCTCGTAACGTCGGACCCATCGCACTCGGCGATCCTCCTCGACTGGGACCTCGAAGGCGAGAACCAGTTCGACGAGCGCGCCGCATTAAAAATCCTCCGTGCCGTCCGGCATCGCAACAAGAAGATCCCGATCTTCCTCATCGCCGACCGCACTCTCGTCAGCGAGTTGCCCCTCGAAGTGGTCAAGCAGGTCCACGAATACATCCATCTCTTCGGCGACACCCCGGCCTTCATCGCCAACCGCGTCGATTTCGCCGTCGAGCGCTACCACGAGCAGCTCCTCCCGCCCTACTTCCGCGAACTCAAGAAGTACACCGACCAGGGGGCCTACTCCTGGGACGCCCCCGGCCACATGGGCGGCGTCGCCTACCTCAAGCATCCCGTCGGCATGGAGTTCCACAAGTTCTTCGGCGAAAATCTCCTCCGCTCCGACCTCGGCATCTCCACCGCGCCCCTCGGCTCCTGGCTCGATCACCTCGGGCCCGCCGGCGAATCCGAGCGCAACGCCGCACGCATCTTTGGCGCCGACTGGACCTTCTACGTCCTCGGCGGCTCCTCCACCTCCAACCAGATCATCGGCCACGGAGTTATCGCACAGGACGACATCGTCCTCGCCGACGCCAACTGCCACAAATCCATCTGTCACTCGTTGACCGTCACGGGCGCACGCCCCGTCTACATGAAGCCCACGCGCAACGGCTACGGCATGATCGGCCTCGTCCCTCTCAAGCGCTTCCACCCCGACTTCATCAAGGGCCTCATCGAGCGCAGCCCGCTCACCAAGGGCGTCGAAAAACAGAACCCGACCTACGCTGTCGTCACCAACTCTACCTACGACGGCCTCTGCTACGACGTCAACCGCGTCGTCGAAGAGCTCTCAAAGTCCGTCCCTCGCGTCCACTTCGACGAGGCCTGGTACGCCTACGCCAAGTTCCACAAAATCTACCGCGGTCGCTTCGCCATGGATGTCCCCGACGACATGCCCGGCCGCCCAGCCATCTTCGCCGTGCAATCCACGCACAAGATGCTCGCGGCCTTCTCTATGGGCTCGATGGTGCACATTAAGCTCAGTCCGCGCGCCCCGCTCGACTTCGACCAGTTCAACGAGTCGTTCATGATGCACGGCACCACCTCACCCTTCTACCCGCTCATCGCCTCGCTCGACGTGGCCGCCGCCATGATGGACGAGCCCGCCGGCCCCACGCTCATGTACGACACCATCCAGGACGCCATCAGCTTCCGCAAGGCCATGTCGTCGGTCGCTCACCGTCTCCGCGCCGCCGAAGGTGGTGAAGGCTGGTTCTTCCGCCTCTTCCAGCCCGATCAGGTCGTTGACCCCGCCGACGGCCAGATGCACGTCTTCGAAGAAGCCCCCGACGCTCTCCTCTCCAAAGACCCCAATTCCTGGACCCTCAAGCCCGGCGAGGACTGGCACGGCTTCCAGGACGAAGACATCGCCGACGGCTACTGCATGCTCGACCCCACCAAGGTCACCATCCTCATGCCCGGAGTCAATGCCCAGGGTCAGCTCGGCGACTGGGGCATCCCCGGCGCCATCCTCACCGAATTCCTCGACTCCCGCCGCGTCGAAATCGCTCGCACCGGCGACTACACTGTCCTCGTCCTCTTCTCCGTCGGCACCTCCAAAGGCAAGTGGGGAAGCCTCCTCGAAAACCTCTTCGAGTTCAAGCGCCTCTACGACACCGAGGCCCCCCTCGAAGAGGCCCTCCCCGAACTGGTAGCCAAGTATCCCAACCGCTATCGCAACACCACCCTCAAAGAGCTCTCAGACGAGATGCACACCGCCATGGTGCAGCTCAACCTCGCCAATCTCGTCGGCGAAGCCTGCGACGAGGACTTCGACCCAGTCCTCACCCCATCGCAGACCTACCAGAAGCTCCTCCGCAACGAGACCGAAAAAATCCGCTTCACCCACATGGCCGGCCGCATCGGAGCCGTCATGCTGGTCCCGTATCCTCCCGGTATCCCCATGTGCATGCCCGGCGAGCGCCTCGGCGGCCCCGACAGTCCTGTCATCCGCCTCATTCTGGCCATGGAAGAGTTCGGCAAGCGATTCCCCGGCTTCGAACGTGAGGTCCACGGCATCGAGGTCGACTCGGACGGCAACTACTGGATGCGAGCCGTAGTCGAAGCCCCCGGTGTCAAGCTCTCCGTCAACGGCAACGGAAACGGCAAGCAACACCCACCCAGCTCCGCGCCCCCCGTCAAGAAGGCCCGCAAATCACCCACAACCCGCCGCCCCCCCGAATAGTTCTGAAAGTTTTGCTTTGAAGGGGGCTTCAGCGGCTGCTGAAAAAGCCGTCGTTTCGAAGGGGCGCGGCTTCAGCCGCGCCATTAGTTCTGTTGTTGCATTCCGGCTTTAGCCGCTGAGGGAATCGCTGCGTTACTACCAACAACATCCCCGAACGACCGCAGACCTCAAATCCTGATAAAAATCCGTCGCCGATAAAGCGCATACACGGCCACCCAACACACCAAAACAAATCCAAGTGAGTACAGCAGGGAAGCGAAAGCCGCATCCGGCACCACACAATGGATCGAGCGAAACATCCACTGCCCAAGATTCACTCCCGGCGCAACGTGAATACTCCCCAGCACCTCCGCCAACAACTCCGAGAAGACATAAGCCGCAATCGCATTCGTCCCAAACACCAGCAGAAACGTCGACCACCATCCCCGCCGCACACCCCGCACATCGACGAGCCATATCGAAAACGCCAGCAGCAGCAAACTCCATCCTGCGGCAAACAACACGAACGAGCTGGTCCATAACTTCTTATTAATCGGAAACCACACGTTCCAGAGCCAGCCCAGCAGCACCGCACTCAAGCCCGCATATTCAATCCCCTGAGCCTTCTCCTTCAGCGTTCTCCCCGTGCGCAGCCAAAATCCCGTCAGCATCCCGATCAGAGCCGTCCCCAGCGCAGGCAGCGTGCTAATCAACCCCTCCGGATCGCGGGTCCTCTCGTACAAATGCGAAGCCGAAAATACCTGCCGATCCATCCATGCCACCAGGTTCCCATCATGATCCAGCAGCGGAACATCATGCGTAGGAACCCCAAACCCCGGCACCGGCACAAACCGCATCAGCAACCAATACCCCACCAGCGCCGCCACCAGTATGGTTGCCTTATCCTTCCATCCCTCGCTGACCAGATACAGAGTAGCCACAATAAAGTAGCAAATCGCAATCCGCGGAAGCACCCCATAGACCCGCAGCGTATGCAGATGAAAGTGTGGAAAGCTATTGACCAGCAGCCCCAGCAGAAACAGAATGACTGTCCGTCTCACTGTATGCAGAAACAGCGATTGCTTCGTAGCCCCCTGCGCCAGCCGGGAAGCCATAGAAAGCACCGTCGAAACCCCGACCAAAAAGAGAAACGTCGGAAACACAAGATCGGTCGGCGTAAACCCATTCCAGGCGGCATGCTTCAGCGGCCAATAAGCCTCCGCAGAGCCATTGTTATTCACCAGAATCATGAACCCAATCGTGAGCCCGCGCAACAGATCAAGCGACATCAGCCGACCCGGCTTGACCATCGAACCCTTCGCATCGCCCGCAACCGCCGCTGTATGCATCGCACTCATAGCCCGCACTCCACTCGCAGTTCCATGTAGCCGAAAGCATATCAGCCCAGCCAACTTCCCGGCTAAACTGTGCGATGATCCCTGAGAACCCCAAGCGAGGCAACGATGAGCGACGTCGCGACATGGAAGGTCCACGGCCCGGTAAAAACACTAAGAACCGAATCCGCCACCTGGGATAGCAACCAACAGGACTGGCAACCGTCTCAGTTTTTCAGGTTAGCCTCGTTCCGCCCCGACGGAACAGTCAGTACGAGTGAACATCACAATCCCGACGGCTCCATCGCACACCTCCGATGGCTCTACAACGAACCGACCCAACTGGCTGAGCAAGACTTCTGGAACAACGACGACCCCATTCACAAAACCCTCTACTTCTACGACGAAGCAGGCCGTCACATAAGAACCGTCCGGGAGAGCCCCGACGGTACCCAAACCGACACAGAAGCCTGCACCTATGACGCCACTGGTAAGAGAACCAAAGTGAGCTTTCTTAGCCTTTACGGACCCAATGTCTCCTACGATATCGAAGGCACGGACCACTCATACGGCGCGCATGGAGCCAACACAATGGCAACTACATACGACGAACACGATCTCCCGGCCAAAGTTATCTTTCAGGACGCGAACCGCACTCACGTGACTACCGTGATCTTCACGCGCGACAGCGCCGGAAGAATATTAACCGAGGAGATGCACATCGGTGGAGCATCCATGCTCGTTAATCTCAACAACGCTCCACCAGAGGAACGCGAGAAATTGACTCCTATTCTCGAGCAACTCTTCGGCAAATTCTCAGGTACAACCTATACGTATGACACCGAAGGCCGCCTTCTGGAACGGACGACCAGAATGGGCAATCTTGAAGAAGACCGCACGACCTATCGCTACGACGGCCACAATGAGCCAATTGAGGAGATCACTGAAAGAAAAAGCCGCGAGGCGAACATTGGTGAAGATGGAGCCATGCATTACACCTCAGAACGCCTGCACATACAGCACAACCGCCTTGAATACCGCTACGACACGCACGGAAACTGGACTGAGAAGATCGTGTCGATCCGGCCGGAGCAGAACCCGGACTTTCAGCGCTCCAACATCGAGCGCAGAGCAATTACGTACCACACCAGTCATTGAATCCGGCTACGACGCTAGAGACTCCCAATAATCTTCCGGTACTCATCCTCCGTAAACGCCCGAGAAGTCTGCGTAGTGATGCCGCCCTTGGAAATCTGCGTCAGCATCGTCTTCGCCATCACCTCATCGTTAGGCGCCTCGGAGATGATGACCATGTCGTGCGCTCCCGTAACCATATAGAAGCCCAGAATCTTGACGCCGTCAGCAGCAAAGGCTTGTTTCGCGGCGTCCAGCCTTGCCGGACTTTCCTTAACACTGTGTGCTCCTTGCGTTGTCCAGCGTGCAAGCGTGATGTAAGTTGGCATAATTACCTCGTGGCGCGGCATCCTAGCCTCGTAACCCAAGCAAAGTCAAAGTCGAAGCATTCGTACGAAGTAAAACGAGCAACACCGTCAGTTGCAATGAAGCTATCCGTTCCAGCAGCGCTCAAGTTAACCCGCGTCCGAGCGGAAAGATGGTTCATTCTCCAGGATCAGAGACAGCTCAAACAGCGGGACGGTCATAGCGGTTGTCGCGATAGCCATCAGAACGAAGACGGTAAAGAGCATCGGATTGAGAATGCCCGCCTTATAGCCGACGTTGAGAGCGATCAACTCCACCAGGCCGCGGGTATTCAACAGGATTCCAATCTGCGCAGCGGTCCTCCACGGCATCCCGCTGCCGCGTGCCGCAAGCATGGCCCCGCCAATCTTGCCCACTACCGCGGCAAGTAAAACGATGGCGAACCATCCAAGCCCACTCATCGAAAACATCTCTCGCTGCGTTCGCAGGCCCGTCATGGCGAAGAACACGGGAAGCAACACTCGGACAAAAGGTTGCAGTCCCTGGTCAAGAGCATCCCCAAACGGCCTCTGCCTCTGCTCCGATCCGGGGACGCAGATACCTGCAAGAAATGCTCCGAAGAATGCATGTACACCGAGCGACTCCGTGACCTGCGCACTGAAAAACGCAAACACGACCATACCCGAAAGCCACGCCCATCTCGGCGGACTATTCCGTGACGCGAACAGACGCGCAAAGCCCGGCCGCACGACAAGAAGCATCCCGCCGGTATACGCCGCCAGCAACAACAATCGAACAGCCGTCGCCTTCAAACCACCGTTGCTCCCTTGTCCGTCGACACCCGGTCCGTTGCTTATCAGCGCCAGCGTCACGGCCAGCAGTGACCATGCCATCAGGTCGTTCGCTGCGGCACACACCAGCACGGTGGCGGCAGTTACCGGGTTAATCGGCCTGCTCGTTCGTCTGCGTTCCTCAATAATCCGGGCAAGCACAGGCAGCGCCGTAATACTCATGGCGATGCCCGTAAAAAGAACAAACCCGACCCGTGACACATGCCCACCGCCAAACCGCGCCAGCAGTAAAGGCGACAGCGCAGCGCCTAGCGCGAACGGCAGTGCAATACTTCCAACAGTGATGGCCAGGGATGCGCCGCGGTTATGTCGCACAGCCGACAAATCCAGCTCAGCGCCAATCAGAAACAGGAAGAGCACCAGCCCTACATTGCTCACAATCTCCAGAAGGTGTTGCCGCGAACCTGCAAACAGGAAGGCCGATGCGGCAGGGAACAGGTGCCCGAAGACCATTGGCCCCAGCAGCAGACCTCCGGCGATCTCTCCCACCACACGCGGTTGACGTACTCTCGCTGCCAGCGCCCCGCACAAACTCGTGACAACAAGAATCGTGGCCAACTGCAGGCCAAGGACAGGAAGCTGTGTCAGAAAACTTGAGACGTTCATCGAACCGTTTGCCCATCCCGCCGTCTTCTGCGTCTCGCCTCGAAGACCAGCACAAACTCTGTGATCAACAAAATCAACCCGACAGGAGCTATGCGTACGCCCACCATGGCCGGCCAGTTGAGGCTGAAGTCCCTGCTCCAGTCCAGAACGATCAGCGCAATCCCGCCGAAGAACATGCCGCACCCACCCCATCTTCGAAAGCGCGCTGAAATCTCGCTCTCGCCTTTATGTTGGCTCCCCCGAATCTCGCGAACAGGATCGTAACCGAGCCCCTGATGGTCATAAATGCGGCACAGCAGCGTGGGAGTCATAGTCACCTGCTCCGCCGCATACGCCTCCGCTTCGGCCAGCGTGCTGAAGACGGTGCAGAACGGACCCTCTGGGTTGTCCGCTGTCCCCGTTCTAAGGTCGGAATAAAGTATCGCGTACTCGCCCGGAGTCATGCGCTCATTCCAGCTTTGCGGGTGCGCATTTGGATCAAACAACAGTAGATTACGCGGTGTAGCCATCAACGCCAGTATCGCATCCGTTACAAAGCTGGTTTGCCCCATGCTGCCCGTCGCAGGCGTTAACGCGACTGACTACAATCGTTCACAGATGCTCCCTCTCAAAGACAAAAGAATCCTCATCACTCGAACCCGCCACCAGGCCTCTGAGCTAGCCGCCCAACTCGAAGCCCTCGGCGCGATCCCCATCCTCATCCCCACCATCGAGATCGTCCCCCCCGCCTCCTTCTCCGCCCTCGATGCCACTCTCACCTGCCTCCGCACCTACGATTGGCTGATCTTCACCAGCGCCAACGCCGTCGAAGCCTTCCACCGCCGGGCCCAGTTTCACCGCCTCACCCAGTTCCCCAGGAACATCGCAGTCATAGGCCCCGCCACCCTCAGCGCCGCCAACGCCATCGGTCTCACCGTCGATCTCGTTCCCCCGCAGTACATCGCCGAGTCACTCGCCGCAGCGCTCCTCCCCGAAGCTCCCGGCAAATCCTTCCTCCTCATCCGAGCCGCCGAGGCCCGCGACCACCTTCCAGAAACCCTCACCGCCGCCGGAGCGACCGTCACCATCGTCGACGCCTACCGCAACCAGATCCCCCCCGACTCCATCCCAGCCCTCCAGTGCCTCTTCAGCACCCCCGAAACCTATCCCGACGCCATCACCTTCACCAGCGCCTCCACAGCCCGCAACCTCATCGCCCTCCTCGAAGCCGCCAACCTAACCCTACCCCCAACCACCACCCTGGCCTCGATAGGCCCCATCACCTCCCAAGCCCTCCGAGACCTAGGCCACCCCCCAACCCTCGAAGCCCCCGAACCCACCATCCCCGCCCTA
>DATDHL010000425.1:0-4149 GCA_036521575.1 Edaphobacter sp.
GCTTTCCTATGCCGTCATCAAAGGGCAGTCAGTTACCACTCTGGAAGGTTTGAGCTACCCTCTGAGTCAAAGTATCGGAGCTGGCGGGGGAGGCTATTACGTGGCTACGATTGGCTCCTCCATAACACCAATGACAGGTCCAACCCCCACCGGCACGCTGCAGTTTTATGTGAATGGGGTAGCTCAGGGTACTCCGTCTGCTTTTTCATCTCCACAGCCGGTGATCTTTCCATCGGCGGGGACGTATACGGTTACTGCGGCCTACTCGGGCGATAGCTACTGGCAACCATCAACTTCGAATGCAATCAGCCAGACGGTTCTTTCACAGCCGGCAACGTTCAAGATGACCACAGCGACCCAGACCCTGTCATTTGCTGGGGGAGCGACGACTGGGAATTCCTATTCGGTGAGCGTCACTCCGTCCCTGGGTTTCCTGGGGACGGCTAACCTGACGTGCACTGTCTCGTATAACGGCAGCGGAACGGCGAATGCGCCGACCTGCACGCTGGGCAACCCTAGTATCTCGATCAGCCTGAATGCGCAGTCCGGTTCATCGCTGGTTACAATCAACAGCGTTGCCCGGCCGACGGCCAGTTCCCGTCTACAGAGTTGGGACCGCCCCGGCGCGATTACGCTCTGCGCGTTGGTGTTGTGGCTGGTTCCGGTGCGTCGACGGAGTTGGCGGGCATTGATGGGAGTGATGGTACTGCTTGTCGGGTTGACGGCGATGTCCGGATGCGGCGGCAAAGGCTCGTCAACTCCGTCTGCTCCTGTTGCAACGACACCCGGAAGCTATACGATGACGATTGCTGCCACAACAACAGCCGCAGCAATTACACCTCCTGCACCGGTGACCATCGCCCTCACGATTAATTGAGTGCGGTGGTCTTGGAAAGAGATGAGAGGCTCAGACGTTGAATTTGAAAAAGAGGATGGCGTCGTCTTTGACAACGTAGTCCTTGCCTTCAGAGCGGAAGAGGCCCTCCTCTTTCACTGCCTGCTTACGTCCGTACTTGAAGAGGTCTTCGCAAGCGTACGAATCGGCGCGAATGAAACCCTTCTCAAAATCCGAAGGAATGACCCCGGGGTACTCAGTCCTTTTCACTACCCGAAAGCGCGCTTCTCGTCACCTAACTCCCGGATTCTTGGCACGCCGGCCGCGATCCTCGTGACAAATCTCAATTGATGCTAAATCGCCAATGGACTAAGCGAGCGATGCGGGCGGAGAAGTCTTGAACTTTCGGAATTTCGAGCGGTTGACGGGTAATCCGGAAGTAATCCCGCAGTGCCCGCAAAGTCGGGTGGTCTCAATGGGTCGACGCAACACTCAGCTCAGACCCTCATTCATTGAAAACAAAACCTAAAGCGCTGGCTAGGGTTAGATCAGCGGGACCTTACCCTGGCTAGGTTTTGGCCACATCAGCCAAACAGATCGATTCTTCAGGGTAAGCATTTGTGGATCAGCTGATTAGATAGTGTTGCATCGACCGGTTGAGCTGGCACCGTTTTTCACGCATAACGCAGTGAGCGTGGACCGTTGCTCTCTAAGGCTCAATCTCCTTCGGTTCCGTTTATGAAAGCCAAAGGCAGCAAAGACCTTTTTTAGCGTGGCGAAGCTGGATGGATTGAGGCAATGATAGCGTTCACCTCGGCCTGCCTAAACATCGGCCCCTTACCATGAGAACTGATCTCAATCTTGTATCGCCGGTCGGTGCGAGGCTCCCGACGTGACCCAAAATTGTACCCACGATGAGCGGTGCCTCCTCCGATTTCTGATGACTTACGGTGCCATCCGTGTCCTCTAAGTTATTGTGAATACAGACTATTTAGGCCCTGAAGAGGCCGGCGTCGGCGGTTCGATCCCGTCTCTGGCCACCACATCCAAATCAATCACTTGCATCTGAACGAGGCAAAATGACTTGGCAGTCATGCATAAATCTCGAGGCCAGTTTCCCTCTAACCGGCTCATGGCTTCATTTATCGGCAGGCTTTTGATCTTCGTCGACTTGGACCTTCTTAAGATCGTCTCCCAGGAGAATTGCGTCGGCAATTTCGCGCATCGATTTACGGCGTTGCCGACTCTCCCTCTGCATCGTGCGATAAGCCTGATCTTCGCTGATCCGCAGATCCCTCTGCAATATTCCTTTTGCGCGATCAAGTATCTTTCTCGTCTCCAGCCGGCCGGCTAGCTGAGCATTCTCGGTCTCCAGTCGGCTACGCTCCACCTCTGCGCCGACCAAAAAACCGAGCATCGAAAGCAACCGCACTTCATTCGGTGTGTGCTGATACGAGAGCCGATGTTGAAGATTAATTACTCCCACTACTTTGCTCGCGCACAGAATGGGCGTGCACAGTATCGCCTCAAAGTGATCCTCTGGCAGGTTTCTAAAGATCATGAACCGAGGATCATTCCACGCCCCGGACGCAATGGCCACCGGCTCGCGATGTTCCGCCACCCAACCTGTAATCCCTTGCCCAATCTGGACACCCAGATGATCTATGAGGTCTGCATGAGGATTTTTCGAAGATCGGAGAACCAGCTGTTCTTGCTCGAGCACATATATAAAGCAGGAGTCACAAGGAATGACTGTCGTAACGAAATCGACAATGCTGCTCAGCACAACATGAAATGGGTCCGCTCCGGCAAATCTGCTGCTTATCTCATGGAGAAAGTCGATGGAGCTTAGTCCGTCTCGAAAACCGGCCATGGTTGGCGTCGATGCGGCCACCCGACGAACTCCTTTATCGACGGCCAGCGCCCCAGCTCTAGCCGGCCGTACATCCGTAGGCTCCGCACTCACCAGCTTTGAGTTAGTAAATCCGCTATCTCCTCCCCGTTTCCGATCCAGCACCTTGCCTGCATATTGAGCAGCTTCATTGATCAGAAAGCCCATCTTAGGCCGTGAGGGTTCAAAGTCGGGAACGATACCATAGTGGGCTAACTCTTCAGAAGTCGTTGGCCCGATGGAAATGACTGCGACAGAAGCGAGCCCAGCCCGCAGTTCGTCACGGAATCCCATCTCTTCCGCCACTTGAAACAGATGGATCACCTGCACCGCCGTCATGAACAGAACGACATCCACACCGCCGTTCGCGATGCTTAGAGCGCACTCTCTTAGTGGCCGCACATCTTCCGGCAGCGCCCACTGATACACCGGGACCTTCGTAACCTCCCCACATTTTTGCGTTAGCTCCGCGAGGAATTCTGGGTTCGATGCGCCATACTCCTGCACGGCCACTCTCATCTCGCTCAGCTGAGCACCAAACTCCGCCTCGAGTGCCTGCATCATCTCTCGCCACGTATTCGGCTCTGGTGCCGTTGCAGCAACCGATACATTCACATCCCTGAGCGCAGCCACCGGCTTGGGTCCCCGCGCTCCGATCTTCACTTTGCGAAGAGCTGCAAGAAAGTCCTCACGGCTGTGCTTAGTCTGAACAATATCCAACAGAGCACGCACCCCTACACCGGTAAAAAATATGACGAGGTCGAACTTTCCCTGAAGAAGTCCTTCGGCGAACTCCAACGCTTGCCGGTTTGATTCGAGCGGAACTTCTCGCATCGCAGGCACAACGAATGGCTCTCCACCGTAGGTGCGAATCAGCTTCGCAACCTCCGTGGCGCGGCGCGACTCGAGCGACAATACCCGCAATCCGTCAAAGCTCGCGTGAGCCATTCCTACCCTCCAGCCTCCGTAAGAACGCGTATAGCAGAAGGCGGAATTACCGCCGTCCGTCGAAAATGAAGTACAAAGACAATTAGGCCGGGACCACGGGAACCATTCATTTTCTCTTTTGGGTTGACCTATTGTTCACGATTCTAGCGGCTTTGTGCGGCCAGCACTATAACTGTGTCAAAAAAAATCCAGTACTTGCCAAAAGCGCCTAAAACGTGATGCGACTCGTGAAAACCAAGCCATGGTTGTAGGCGTGATAGGTCGAAGTGGCAATCTGCATGCCGCCTCCGAACACCAGCGCCAATCTATCCCTTGACTCTTTCCTGAACTTGATCTTGCTCACCATCAGTCCCGGCGACACAAACGTCTGATTCTTACCATCGTTTGGCCCCAGATGATAGAAGCTCGAATTAACCTCAACCTCAGGCCAAAAGATCTTCGCCAACTTATACTGCGCGACGGTGTTCCACACGAT
>DATDHL010000426.1:0-5070 GCA_036521575.1 Edaphobacter sp.
CAATACTGGCATCGGTGGAACATTAACAGCAAATCTCGGCCCGTTCGTCGCAATGCGTTCGGGCTTCATCTCCGACGCGCTCACTGGAGTCGGCGATCTCTATCCGATGATGACACTGAAGTGGAATAACGGCGTCCACAACTGGATGACGTACGTGACCGGCGATATCCCGGTCGGCGATTACGATCCGAACAGGCTCTCCAACATCGGGCTTGGCCACGGCGCAATCGATGCTGGCGGTGGTTACACCTATCTCAATCCTGCGACGGGGCACGAATTTTCCGGAGTTGCCGGTTTCACCTACAACTTCAAGAACCCGGACACACAGTATCAGAGTGGCGTTGATTTCCACTTCGATTGGGGAGCATCGCAGTTTCTCTCGAAACAAGTTTTCGTTGGCCTGGTCGGCTACGCCTATGAACAGGTCACCGCCGATTCCGGCCAGCACCCCATTCTGGGATCTTTCAAATCGCGGGTCATCGGAGTCGGTCCCCAGATAGGTTACATCTTCCCGATCGAAAAAATGCAGGGATATCTGAACCTCAAAGGCTACGGCGAGTTCGATGCGGCCAACCGACCGGCGGGCTGGAATACCTGGCTCACGTTCTCGATCTCGGAGGCACCTCCCGCAAGCACGGTAGCACCTACCAAGCATCTCGTGACGAAATGAACCTATGGGAGCCCGGGGGATCACGTTTCAAGGCAAGCCAAACGAAAGCCAGTGAACTTCTTGCACCGATCTACAGCTGGTTTCCCGAAGGCGTCGGTACACCCGATTGGGAAGAGGCCAAGGCTCTCCTCACTGCTCTGACCTGAAGTGAGAGCTTGCCGATTCCGGATAGCCAAAGCAGCTCACAGTCGGCAAGGTGGGTCCCGATGTGGTGTTCAAAAGGTTCTGGTACCAGAGGTAGTCGGTTAGGATCGCAAAATGGACCTGGAGAGTTGGCTTCGGAGCCTGGGTCTTGAACGCTTTGAAGCAGTGTTCCGCGACAATGCGATCGATTCGTCAGTCCTCCCGCATCTGACGGAGGACCATCTCCGCGAATTGGGTCTTCCGCTCGGCGCCCGAATAAAGCTGATGGCCGCTCTCGCCATGCTCTCAACGAGCGTGGCGGTATCCTCTCCGGCGAATCCAGCGGTCGAGCGGCAGTCCACCGACTCCGCCGAACGGCGCCAGCTAACGGTAATGTTCAGCGACCTCGTCGGCTCGACGGCGTTATCGACGCGCATGGATCCCGAGGATTTACGCAACCTCATTACCGCATATCAGAAATCAGTAGCTGAAACAGTCCGAGGCTTTGGCGGCTTTGTCGCAAAATACATGGGCGACGGCGTGTTGGTCTATTTCGGTTACCCGGAAGCTCATGAGGACGACGCCGAAAGGGCGGTGCGCTCGGGGTTGGCGCTGGTAGCAGAAGTTGCAAAATTGAACACATCTGTTCCGCTACAGACCCGGGTCGGTATTGCGACGGGATTGGTGGTAGTCGGCGATCTTGTCGGATCTGGAGAGGCGCAAGAGCGCGGGATCGTCGGTGAGACGCCGAATCTTGCGGCACGGCTTCAGGGTCTTGCCGCGCCGGACATGGTGGTGATCTCGGACGGGACTAGGCGACTGCTTGGCAACATGTTCGAGTTGCAGGATCTCGGCCAGCGAGATCTCAAGGGGATTGCCGCAGCTGTCCAGGTCTGGGCTCCACTGCGGCCGGCGGCGGTTGAAGGCCGCTTTGATGCGTTCCACGGCAGCAACCTGGCCTCGTTTGTGGGAAGAGAAGAGGAATCGCAGCAATTGCTGCGGAGATGGTCGAGGGCCCAGAGCGGGGAGGGGCAGGCCGTGCTGATATCCGGAGAGGCGGGAATAGGTAAGTCTCGACTGACCGCAGCATTGCTGCAACAGATCAATCAGGAGCCGCATTCGAGGATTCGCTGTTTTTGTTCGCCGCAGCGCACTGACAGCACGCTTCATCCGAGCATCGGCCAGTTGGAACGTGCAGCGGGGCTGCGGCACGACGATAGCGCAAAGGAAAAGCTCGACAAGCTCGATATCGTGCTGACGCGGAGCGCAGCGCCGCCCGATGATTCAGCCTTGCTCGCTGAACTGCTGTCGCTTCCGAATGACGGCCGATACCCGCAGCTGACCTTGGACCCGCATCAGCGTCGAAAAAAGACAATGGATGCGCTTATTGCCCAGGTAGAAGCACTTTCGCGCCTGGAGCCGGTCTTGCTGATCCTCGAGGACGCCCACTGGTCCGATCCCACCAGCCTCGAACTGTTTAGCCGCATTCTGGAACGGATCGCCAAGCTTCGCGTGTTGCTGATCATTACGTACCGCCCGGAATTCGAACCGCCCTGGATTGGACTTCCTCATGTGACCGCCATCACGATCAATCGGCTTGGCCGCCGCGACATCGATGCCATCATTGATCGGATTGTGGGGAACAAATTTTTGCCACCCGGGCTCCGCGAGGACATGATCGATCGGACCGACGGCATCCCCCTCTTCATCGAAGAGATGACCAAGGCCGTGCTGGAGGCCGAGAATGACGAGGAAGCTCGGAGAACAACGGCGGCGATTCCATCGTCCCGGCTGGATATTCCCGCAACGCTGCATGCTTCATTGATGGCTCGTCTCGACCGGCTTGGTGCAGCCAAGGAATTAGCCCAGGTCGGGGCGGCGATCGGCCGCGAGTTTTCCCACGCGCTGATTGAAGCAATAGCGGGCAAGTCACCGAGCGAATTGGAGATCGCGCTAGGTCGCCTGACCAGCGCCGGACTGCTGTTCCGCCAGGGCGTGCCGCCTCACGCGCATTACTTGTTTAAACATGCCCTGGTGCAGGATGCTGCATACGGCACGCTCTTGCGTGAGCACCGCCGCGCTTTGCATGGCAGGATCGTCGAGGCACTCGAACAGCGGTTCGCCGATGTCGTAGAGCGCCAGCCGGAGCTGCTGGCTCGCCACTGTACAGACGCCGGGCTGATCGAAAAGGCCGCTGAATTCTGGGCAAAGGCCGGGCAACGGTCGTTGGAGCGCGCGGCACTGCCGGAAGCAGCGGAGCAGCTTGGCCGCGCGCTATCGCAGATCGCTTCGCTACCATCAACGCCGGCCTTGAGGCGCGACGAAATCCAACTGCAGGTCGCGCTGATAACCCCGCTTATGCACTTGCGAGGCTATGGCGCGGACGAGACCAAAGCAGCCGCACTTCGAGCGCGTACGCTGATTGAGCAGGCGGAAGCACGAGGCGAAGCTCCGGAAGACCGGCTTTTGATATTTTCCGTCCTTTACAGTTTTTGGGTTTCGAACTTCAACGCGTTTGACGGAACGACCGTAACGGGGCTTGCCGCACAATTCTTGAGCTTGGCCGAGCAACAGGCCGCTTCAACCCCGCAGATGGCGGGGCACCGGCTCGTCGGCATCTCGCAAGCTTCGACAGGAAATTTCGAAAAGGCGCGCATGCATTTCGATCGCGTGATCGAAGCCTACAATCCGGCTGAGCATCGTCAGCTGTCGGCTCGTTTCGGACAGGACATCCGGGTGGCGACGCTCAGCTACCGCGCGTGGATGCGCTGGATGCTGGGATATCCCGACGCTGCGCTAGACGATGCGAACAGCGCGGTGAAGGAAGCCCGAGAGGTCGGGCAAGGCGTTTCCTTAATGTATTGCCTCTATTTCACCTCGTATTCGCTCATTCATCGAGGAGATTACGCGGCCGCAAATGTGCAGCTCGATGAGCTCATACCCCTAGCCACAGAAAAGAATGCGTCGCAATGGCGGGGAGGCGGCCTGATGCACCGGGGATCCATACTCGCCCTGACTCGTAAAGCCTCGGAAGCGATCACGATGATCCCGACAGGGATCGCCGCCTGGCAATCGAGCGGCTCGATATTGTTTGTGCCATGGTACTTGTCCCATCTGGCGCGAGCGTGTGCCGAATTGGGGCGCCTCGACGAGGCGGGGCGACATTTGGCGGACGCTTTCACGGCGATTGAAAAAACCGGAGAGACCTGGGCTGACGCCGAAATCCATCGCGTGGCCGGCGAAATTGCATTGCTTGCGCACGAACCCGATGTCAGAAAAGCGCAAATGCATTTCGATCATGCGCTGGCGATTGCGCGAGAACAACTTGCAAAATCCTGGGAACTGCGCGCGGCAATGAGCACAGCCAGGCTGTGGCGCGATCAAGGCAAAGGTGGCAAGGCTCGCGAGCTGCTCGTGCCAATCTACGGGTGGTTCACGGAGGGGTTTGGTACACGCGATCTACAGGAGGCGAAGGCTCTCATCCATGAATTGCGGTAGATGTTTAACAAAGACTCAACGAAATACTCATCGCCGCTTGGGAGCACGACCGGTAGCGACATCCTGACGTAAGTCATTTCCGGTTTGGCCCAGACAGCGCCGCGGAGTCAAATGTCGCGGTCCTGCCGACACGAGCCTACGTCGGGAAATCCGACGATTGTTGATACATATCGTATTAGGGACGGCGCGCCGCTAAATCGGTCGCCGGGAACTAAAGCGGAATTTCAATGACATACGAGTTCTCAGTTTTATTCTGAGTGGCGCACCCGACACGATTCGAACGTGTGGCCTTCGCCTTCGGAGGGCGACGCTCTATCCAGCTGAGCTACGGGTGCTTACTGCTTACGCAGTGCTTACGCAGATTTCGCGTATGAGTTAACCCCAACGCGCTAGCCTCGCAAGCCTTTGCACTTCAATACTCTTTCTTCCTCGCTTTTCGCACCAGCAGACTTGACACCTGCCTTCGGAGGGCAACGCTCTATCCAGCTGAGCTACGGGTGCTTTAAGGGGTTCATTTAGCCGATTGGCCTGGGGTCGGCAACGGCCTTGCAGGGGCAAAGAGATAGAAGTCTCCTCCGGCCACCCGTTCAATCATGAATTCGACGGTTTGTTCGGGGGCCAAGCGCCAGTCGGCTTCTGTGTCCTTTGGAATTAGACTCCGTGCAGACAAAGCCGTGGGTAGGAAGGTGGCGCTCAGACGGCAGCCCGCAGTGTTTCGCAATTCGTGTTGCAGTGCTTCCATACGCATTGCTGCGGGCTGGCTCACCGACCCCTATACT
>DATDHL010000427.1:0-11992 GCA_036521575.1 Edaphobacter sp.
TGGTGGACGCGGTAGGGATCGAACCTACGACCAGTCGATTAAGAGTCGAATGCTCTACCAGCTGAGCTACGCGTCCAGATTTTGAGAAGTCGTCGAGAGCTATGACACGCCTTTGAACAAGCCTGACTGCAATCAGTCGACTCTTTAACAATAACACAGCTTGCAGCCTTACAGACGTGCCGCAAACTGTTTCTTAGCCAACAAAATCCACATTCGCTTTGTGAGGAATAATGCCGCGTTCGAAGCCCATGTCGAGCAGTTTTTTGATGGCCTCTCTTCCGTCTGGACCATAATTCAGTGTGCGTTCGTTTACATACATACCTACGAAGCGGTTAGCCAGAGACGTATCCAAGTCGCGTGCAAACTGCATTGCGTAGGCGAGTGCCTCTTCGCGGTTGTCGAGCGCATGTTGAATGCTATCGCGAAGCGCATTGGTCGTCGTCAGTAACGTCTCCGAGCCAAGCGAGCGCCGGATTGCATTGCCGCCCAAAGGCAGAGGCAGTCCAGTCTGCTCTTTCCACCATTGACCGAGATCCAGTAGTTTCACAAGACCATCCTTCGCATATGTAAGCTGTCCTTCGTGGATGATAAGGCCCGCGTCATACTCGCCCGCAGCAACGGCCGGTATGATCTTGTCGAACGGCACGACAGCCGTCTCAATCTCAGGTGCGAACAGCTTTAGTGTGAGAAAGGCTGTCGTCAGAGTTCCCGGAACGGCAATCTTTGTCTTCTTAACAGCGTCGAGTGACAGTTTGCGGGTGGCAACTATCATCGGCCCATAGCCTTCGCCAACGCTTCCGCCGCAAGCCATCAAGGTGTACTTGTCCTGCAAGTAAGGATAGGCGTGGAAGGAGATCGCGGTTACGTCATAGAACGCTTCTTTAATGGCGCGTTGATTCAGCGTCTCGATGTCGGTCAGGGTGTGAGTGAACTTGTAACCTGGCACCCGGACCTTGTTGGTGGCGAGTCCGTAGAACATAAAGGCGTCATCGGAGTCCGGGCTATGGGCGATGCTGATTTCTTGAATTGCGGAGCTGGTTGTTGCGTTCATGTTGCAAGTAATCCTTGGGGAGAGGTGAAGTGGTCAGTGCTGAACCGGACGCAAACGACCGGCCCGAAATGAGCGATGTAAATTCTTGTGGGCCCAGGTTAGGAGCGACGCGAGCGTTCGAATGTGCTGTAAAGACCGGCCGCTGCCGTGACCTTGATTAGTTCGCCAGGAAGAAAGGGTGCGATTGCCAGGTGCCATGCGGCTGACCCACTCAGGTGGAGCAGGATCGCCAGCCAACCAGCGCCTAGTGCAAAGATAAACGCACTAGCCACGCAGCCTGCAATCACTGCACGCGTAAATCGTGATGCCCGGCCTTCTAGTTCGCGAACAACCCAACCGGCAGAGGCTGCGGCTAGAGGATAGGAGAAGAGGAAGCCGGCCGTCGGGCCAATCAGTTGCGCAACCCCCCCTGGACCATGCGGACTGAACACCGGCAGGCCGAGTGCACCTTGAGCAAGATACAGAACCATCGCCGAAAAGCTGCCAATTGGCCCCAGAGCCATGCCAACCAGAATCACAGCGAATGTCTGCAGCGTAAGCGGAACCGGCGTGAAGGGAAGTGGCAGCGATATATGCGCGGATAAAGCCACAAGCACAGTGGCGGCAACTACGAGCGTGATTCTTCCAGGCAGGGTCTTCTGGAGAGAGACTGTACTGTGTGCGAGACCGGATGGAGAGGAGACGGCGGATTGCATGCAGCAGGTCCTTTCGCGTTAATAGCGCTTAGTTGAAGTTGCCTGGATCCCCGAGGCTCGTTGACCATGCCTGGGCTGGTAGGGGTCCGAAAGATCGCCAGCATCTTTGTTGAAGTAAACCCAGTCTAGTCGTTCCGGTGCGTCGGCGTGTGACGACTTTGGCGACTTGTGCCTGCCATCCATCGTTCCAGTGCGATTTTCATCGAAGGACGGTGGTATTTGTACAGACGCGGGCATCGCCGTATTCCAACTCTTTCTGGCCGTGACATCGTGTACCGATTGGTGACGAACGGCACGAGGGGTTCGGGTTTCGCTAGCCGCGGCATAAAGATGCCGCGCAAAATCGCTGTGCGAGGGAGCATTTATCCGTCGGCGGTTGCGGTCGAAACGAATATGACGAGCAATTGCAAATCCTGCCCGTAGAAGGGCGCTGAAGCAAAGGATCGAAATGGCAAAGAGGATCTGCACGCGTCTAGAGAAGGATACCAAGGTGTAGAGGCTTATGCATATTATTCGAGCTTTACCGGCCATTTGCTCGTAATTCTGCGGTTTATAGACCCGATCTATCAGGTTAAACGCAGAAAGATATCGGGTGAGGAAAAACGCTTATTGCCAATACGGGCGCTGCATCGTAGAGGGCCTTCAGTACGAACTTGGTTCGCGTCCCGAGCAAGCAGGGTTTTCCACTTGACGGTACACGTGACGAAATTTGTACTTGAAACGGGATGTCTTGTCCAGATACAGCGCGCTCGGAAGGAAGCCAGTCTTCGGCCGTAGTGCGTTTGTTGGGTCACGTCCACGCTGGCTGGCGAAGAATCGCCACCGGAGCCGCTGCTGTTCTGGCGATCGCGATGGGCTATCACGTCATCTTCGGCCAGAATGGCCTTACTGCGTATCAGCAGAAACGCCAGGACGCGCGGACGCTGGATAGTCAACTCCATAGCCTGCAAAGAGAAAACGAGCTGCTCAAGGGGCACGTCGAGCGGCTGCAGAACGATCCCAACGCGATCGAGCACCAGGCCCGCGAGGAGCTACACTACACCCGCCCGGGCGAAGTGATCTATACGATGCCGGCCACGGCATCCCCGAGCAATGCATCTGTGCCGGCCAGTACTTCCAAACGCTGAGATAACCTGTGTGCTTGCCGAACCGAATCCTCGATAAGATAGCCAGCGAGCACTCGCGGAGCCAGTTTATGAAGTTCAACTTGGAAGAAGCAACACCTCGCCAGATCTACAACTTGCTGATCGGCCTGGTGGCACCAAGACCGATCGCATGGATTACCAGCATGAGCGAGGATGGATGTTTGAACGCCGCGCCCTTCAGTGCCTATAACTATCTCTGTACCGATCCGCCGATCGTCGGCATAGGCGTAACCGACCGGCCCGCGGCGAGTTTCGTCCCTAAGGACACCGCTCGTAATATCCGTCGCACCGGGGAGTTCGTGGTGAATGTCGTGACAGAAGACCTGGCCCATCAGATGAATATCTGTGCCACGGACTTTCCCCCCGATGTAGAGGAACTCGATATGGCCGACCTCACCACTGCGCCTTCGCAGGTCGTGAAAGTACCGCGAATCCAGCAGGCCCATGCCGCGCTCGAATGTCGCGAGCACACGACTCTGGAGATCGGCCGTTCGCGGATCATCCTTGGACGGGTTGTCGCCATCTACATTGAAGATAAGTTTGTCGATCCTACAGGACCCTACGTTCGCGCCGAGGAACTACACGCAATTGGTCGCATGAATGGGCTCGGCTCCTATGTCAAAACTCGGGATTCCTTCCTGACGATTCCACGTATCTCGTTTGAAGAGTGGAAGCAAGGCAAGCGATAACCTTACGCGAGATACTCCTTCAGCCACGGATCGTTCGTGCGGACCAATTCGAGCGTTGTGCCGTCGAAGACTATCCTGCCCTCGTTCAGTACCAGGAACTTAGTGCTGTCGTCGATTCCGCCATTTGGAATCGGCTCAATCTTGCCTGTCTGCTCGTTGAACCGATGTGAAGCCAGTAGAAACGCATCCTGCAGCCGGTGCGTGATCATCAATGACGTCGTATGCGAGACATCACGCTGTTTGATCACAAGCTCGATGATGGTTGTTGACGTGATCGGATCGAGGCCAGCTGTAGGAGAGTCGTACAAGATCAGGTCCGGCTTGCTGATAATGGCACGTGCGATCGAAACGCGTCGGCGCATGCCTCCAGACAGTTCGGACGGGAACTTCGAAATCGCATGTTCGAGCTCGACAAACTGAAGTGCCTCTACAACCCGAGCATGCGCTTGTTCCTCAGGTACACCTTCTTCATGAAGTCGGTATGCAACGTTGTCTTCGACTGAAAGTGAATCGAACAGGGCCGACTCCTGGAAGACCATTCCGATGCGCGCTCGCAGCTTGAAGAGGTCAACCTCAGGCATGGTTGTAACACTCTCGCTAAAGACCTGGATTGTGCCGGAGTCAGGCCGGATCAACCCATTGGTTAGCTTCATCAGGACCGATTTGCCCCCGCCGGCTGGTCCCAGGATGATCCGTGTTTCTCCGCGTGCGACACTGAACGAGATATTTTCGAGCACGGGCTTCTCGTCGAAGCTGATCGAGACATCGTCAAAGACAACTACGGGCGCTCCAGTATTCGGGGCCTGTTGTTCTTCTAAGGCGTCACTGATAAGGTCTGGCATGGTCTCGGATTACCTGCCGAAGATTCCGATCATCGCACGAGTGACGACCAGGTCGACGATGATGATAAAGACAGAGGAGACGACCACGGCTTGGGTTGTTGAGCGGCCGACGCCCTGAGTTCCGCCCTATGTGGTCATACCGAAGTAACAACCGACGGTGGCAATGATAAAAGCTGAGAAAAGCGGCTTGGTGAGCCCCTGTACGACATCGCCGTATGCAAGTGCTCGATAGGAGTTGTGAAAATAGGACGACCCATTGAGTCCGAGCAACCCAATACTGACCAGCGCTCCGCCAGCGATGCCAAACGCATTCGCTAGAATTGTCAGAAAAAACAGCATGAAGATCGTGGCATAGAGTCGCGGTGTGACGAGTTTGCGTATGGGATCAGTTCCCAGGGCGCGCATCGCATCGATCTGCTCGGTCACCTTCATCGAACCAATCTCCGAGGCCATACCGGAGGCGTTGCGCCCGGAGACCATGAGACCGGTCAGCACAGGTCCAAGCTCCTTTACCATTGAGAGTGCCACCAGGTTTCCGGTCAGACTGACCGAACCGAACGCCTGCAGCGACGTGGCGGACTGCAGGGCAAGAACGCAGCCCGTGAAAAATCCCGTAAGGACCACGATTGGGGTCGAACCGACGCCGATTGAGTCCATCTGAGTATAGATATCGGCCCAGTAGCGGGGGGCTGAGAACACGTTGATGACAGCCCGCCACGACAGGATCGAGTATTCCTGCACGGCGGCAATATTCTTTTTTGCGAAGACTTCTGGCGAGACAAAGGGCATGTCGTTATCAGGCTCAATGTATCAGATGCACGGTGACCTCGGGCGATTGCATTGTTATTGAAGGGATTACGGGGCATTATCCAAGGATGCGGAGTACCCTATGGAATGAGAAAATAGAAAGAATGATCTCTCAGATGACGGCGGCAGTGCTGCACGGCAAGGAAGACCTTCGCATGGAGAGGGTGGCAGCCCCTCAGGCCGCTCCCGGCGAACTCGTAGTTCAGGTGCGTGCCGCGCTCACCTGTGGGACCGACCTCAAAGTCTACCGCCGCGGCTACCACGCCATGATGCTCAAGCCGCCCATCCTATTTGGGCATGAGTTGGCTGGAGTAGTCGCCGAAGTAGGTGCCGGGGTTACCAGCTTCCGCGAGGGAGACCGCGTCGTGGCTCTCAACTCGGCCCCCTGCGACGTCTGCTTTTTCTGCCTTCACGGTCAGCAAAATCTCTGCGAAGATCTCCTCTTCAATAATGGAGCCTACGCCGAGTACATCCGCATCCCCGCCCGCATCGTCGAGAAGAACACCCTGATTATTCCGGAGGGAGTCCCCTTCGAGCATGCCGCGCTCACGGAGCCCCTGGCCTGCGTCGTTCGAGGACTCGAGGAGTGTGCAGCTCAACCCCGCGACACCATGATCGTCATCGGTGCCGGCCCCATCGGCCTCATGTTCATGCACGTCGCCGAATTGGCTGGCGTCCATGTCATCGCCGTCGTCAAACGTGAAGACCAGATCGTCACTGCAAAGCTCTTTGGCGCCCGTGAAGTCATCCAGATCGAAGCTGTCAGTGACATTGTCGCAGCAGCCCGGGCGCTCACCCCAGAAGGTCGCGGAGCCGATGTCGTCATCGAGGCCGTTGCCACTCCCATAGCATGGGAGTGGGCTGTTGACATGGTCCGAAAGGGAGGCCTCGTGAACTTCTTCGGTGGCCCGCCTAGCGGCACAAAGGTACAGCTCGATACAAATCGCCTCCATTACGGCGACATTACCCTCAAGGCCAGCTTCCACCACACCCCGGCGACCTGCCGAACAGCCTTCGATCTGGTCACCAGCGGCCGCTTCAAGTGCGCCGAGTATATCACTGGCCGCGTAGGCCTCGATCAGGTTCCCGAGGTCTTCGCCCGCATGATGATTCGCAGCGGCAACTCCCGCGACATCAAGACGGCAGTCTTCCCCGACGGAGTGCCGCAGTGAGCGAGATGACTGTATCGCAGCACGCACTTCTTGGCGCTCCGCACGAGTACCTCACTCCGATCGAACGCCCAACCCTCGAGGAGGCGAAGGCATGGTGTCGCCACCTCGCTTCTACGCACTACGAGAACTTCCACGTTGCCACCTGGTTTTTGCCCAAAAAGGTGCGCCCGCATTTCGAGAGCATCTATGCCTACTGCCGCGTGGCCGATGATCTGGGCGACGAGGTAGCCGACCCCGCTGTTGCCCTGCGCCTGCTCGACGCCTGGGGCTCGATGCTCGACGAATGCTACGACACCCCCGAACGTTCCATGCATCCCGTCTTTGTGGCGCTCCATGAGACCGTTCGCGAGTGCGGCGTACCCCGCGAACTTTTCGCCGATCTTCTCCACGCCTTCCGCATCGACCAAGTCAAGACCAGCTACAACACCTGGGACGAACTGCTCGAATACTCACACTATTCGGCGAATCCTGTGGGCCGTCTGGTCCTCTGGGTCTGCGGCTACAAAGAAGAGTCCATCGCTCTTCTCTCTGACAAAGTCTGCACAGCACTGCAACTCGCCAATTTTTGGCAGGACGTCGTCGAAGACGCCGAGCGCGGCCGCCGCTACCTGCCAGTCGACGCCATGCAGCGCTTCGGTGTCGAGGAGGGCCAGATCATAGGCCGAGTCTTCACCCCCGAGTTTCGCGCCATGATCGAGCATCTCGTCGTCCGAACTCGCCAAATGCTGCGTGAAGGCGGAGCTATCAGCAAGAGCGTTGACAAGGATCTCGCCGTCACCCTCGATCTCTTCCGCAAGGGCGGCGAAGCTATCCTGGACGGTATTAGCGCGGAGGACTTCGATGTTCTGCGTGGAAGACCTGTCGTATCGAAGGCAAAAAAACTAATCTTGCTCGTCGGGGCGCTGGGAGCGAAGATCCGCGCGGGGATGTCAGGGTGACCACAGCCGAAGCCTACTCCATATGCAACACAATAGCGCAACGTGAGGCAAAGAATTTTTACTACGCCTTCCGCGTTCTTCCGGAGCACAAGCGCAATGCCATGTGCGCCGTTTACGCCTTCATGCGCCGCGCCGACGACATCGCCGATGACGAATCTCTACCCATCCTGGAGCGCCGTGTCGTCATGGCAGATTGGGTCGCGTCCTGGCGTGCCGCACGCACCTCTGGTACCACCGAAGATCCTGTTTTCCTCGCCCTCAACGATACCCAAAAGCGGTTCGCAATCCCTGACGCACTCCTCGAAGAGTTAGTACAGGGAACTACGATGGATCTCGAGCCACAGCCGGAACTCGCGAGCAAGATGCAAACCTTCGCCACCTTCGACGATCTTTACCGCTACTGCTATCTCGTCGCCTCCGTGGTTGGTCTGGTCTGCATCCGCATCTTCGGCTATACCGATCCCCGGGCAGAAAAGTTCGCCGAAGAGACCGGCGTAGCCTTGCAACTCACCAACATTCTCCGCGACGTAAAGGAAGACGCCGAACGAGGACGCATTTATCTGCCACTGGACTTGCTCAGCGAATTCGGTGTAAGCCTCGACCGTATTCGGGCTCTCGCAGACGGCGCTGAACTTCATCAAAACGAACGCTCGGCTCTCTACTCATTGGGCTCGCAAGCCGAGCGGTATTACGCCTCTGCCGACCGTCTTCTGCCTTTGATCGAACCCGACAGCCGCGCGGCCTTATGGGTACTCGTCACCATCTATCACCGCCTGCTCCATAAGATTCGCTCCGCGGACAGCGATGTCTTCAGCCAGCGCATCAGTGTGCCCACTCCGCATAAGCTGTTCATCCTTGCACAGGGAGCAGCCATGACCCTTCGCAACCGGATGGCCTGGCGATGACCACCGAACACCAGGACGTTGTCATCGTCGGTGGCGGCGTAGCGGGTCTTTCTGCGGCTGCAGCTCTGGCCGGAGTGGGCGCAAAAGTCACTCTCCTCGAGCGCCGTCCCTATATCGGCGGCCGAGCCTACTCCTATGACCATCCCGCGCTCGAAGAGACCATTGATTCTCAACATGTCGTCCTCGGCTGCTGTACCAACATCATCGACCTCTGCCAGCAGGCAAGCATGGCCGATACGATCCGCTGGTACGACGAACTCATTTTTCTCGAGCCCAGTGGTCGCCGCACTCTTCTTCGTTCAGGGTCACTGCCCGCTCCCGCGCACCAAGCCACCAGCTTCCTGCGCGCACCCATGCTGAGCCTGCGCGACAAGGTCGCTATCGCCTCCGGCCTCGCAAGGTTCCTCCGCGGCTATCCAGCCGACGATTCTGAAAGTTTCGCCTCCTGGCTCAAGCGCACAGACCAGACCGACAGAGCCATCCGCCACTTCTGGGAACCAGTGGTCGTCGGGGCACTCAACGACGGATTCGAACGATGCTCAGTGAAGTATGCTGGCAAGGTCTTCCATGAGTCCTTTCTCCGCTCCCCACAAGCAGGCCGCCTCGGCATCCCAGCCGCCCCACTCAGCGAGTTCTTCGCCCCCATCGTCGAGTTCGTCCAGCGGCAAGGCGTCACCGTCAAACTGAAGGCCGGAGTAGATCGCATCGAGCAGACCTCCGATGGCGGCTGGCAGGTCCACACCGGCGGCGAACTCCACTCAGCCGCAGCCGTCATTCTGGCAAGCGACTTCAAGCAGACAAGGAATCTCCTCGCTACACTACCGTCTCCGGCGACAGATGCCGCCCGCCAACTCGAAGTCTTCGACCATTTTATCCCCGCACCCATCACTACCGTCCATCTCTGGTACGACCGCGACGTCACCGGCCTCGACCACGCGGTTCTACTCGACACGCGGATCCAGTGGGTTTTTGTGAAGTCGCGCATTCGACGCTGGCCTGTCGAACGCGGCTGTTACCTCGAACTGGTCATTAGCGCCTCATGGCCCGAGCTCGAGATGGGCAGGGAAGCGGTCCTCTCATCCGCCTTACAAGAGTTCGGGACCTTCTTTCCCGCAGCCCGCCAGGCAAAACTCCTCAAAAGCAGCGTTCTAAAGGAGGCGCGGGCAACTTTCTCCGTAACTCCGGGGCTCGACCGCTACCGCCCGCAGCAGGATACTCCGTGGCCCGGCCTCTACATTGCCGGGGATTGGACCGCCACTGAGTGGCCCTCGACGATGGAAGGCGCTGTTCGCAGCGGGAGGCTAGCTGCTGGAGCTTTGACTGGAGACCTCACCCGCTTTATGGTGGCGGAAACCCCCGCCGCTGGTCTCATGCGCTTTCTCTCGAGATAACCTACGGAACTCGTGGCGCAGACGAGTCGAGAATCGTAACAAATGACACTAAAAGCAAAAGCGCGGATTATTTCCGCGCTTTTGCTTTTGTCGATGCGGTGGCCCTACGGGAGGGTTCCGCCTACGTAGGAGTTACCACTGTTTTTCTGCTGGGGGTAGTGGACGACGAATACTACGTCGTCGTTGGATTTGAGGGTCGAGACGATGGCCTTGTAGTCGGCCTCATTAGCGACGGGCTTTTTGTTGATCTCGGTGATGATGGCACCCTTGACGAGGTTGATCTCGTCGGCAAAGGAGCCGGGTCGGACGCTGGTGACCATGACGCCGCTTTTGGTGCCGGTTTTAGAGGCAATCTGCGGCGGGACGGCCGAGACGGTGATGCCGAGCTTGTTCTGGCCGGCGTCTTCTTCCTGTGGGGAGGCGTTGTCTTCGTTGTCTCCTGCAAGGTCGGAGTAGGTCTTGGCGCGGTCGCCGATGGCGACGTTTGCGGTCTCCTGCTTGCCGTTGCGGAGGTAACCGAGTTTGACGGTGGAACCTACGTGACGGGCGGAGATGTCATTGACGAGATCGTCGCCGTCCTTAATATTGCGGCCGTCGATGGAGACAATGACGTCACCGGGCTGAATGCCTGCTTTGGCTGCGCCGCCGTTTGGAGTGACGGTGGAGACCATGACTCCGTTGGTGAAGCCGTACATGCGGCCTACCGCAGAGCTAAGGGCAGGTTGGAAACTGATGCCGATGGAACCGCGAACGACCTTGTGCTCGGGCCCGATGAGCATGTTGTAGACGCTGGCGATGGAGTTGGCCGGCATGGCAAAGCCGACACCCTGCGAGCCCATAGATTGGGTGTAGATGGCGGTGTTCATGCCGACGACGTTACCCGCCATGTCGACTAGCGGGCCGCCCGAGTTGCCGGGGTTGATGGCGGCGTCGGTCTGGATGAAGCGCTGGAACTGGCTCTGCGAGACGCCGTTGGGACCGGGCTCATCGATGGAGCGGTTCTTGGCGGAGATGATGCCAGCGGTGACGGTCTTGGAGAGTGCAAAGGGGCTGCCGATGGCGAGGACCCAGTCACCGACCTGTGCGCTGTCGGAGTTGCCGAGCTTGACGGTCGGGAGGGGCTCCTTGGTGTCGATCTTGATGACGGCGATGTCGGTGTCCTTGTCGACGCCGACTACGTGGGCCGGACGGCCTTCTTCACCTGGAGCGGCGCCATCGGGGTCGGTGGAGAGGCGAACGAAGATCTTGTCGGCTTTATCGACGACGTGATTGTTGGTGATGATGTAGCCGCGTGGGTCGACGATGAAGCCGGAGCCGAGAGCTTTGCGCTCGCCACCGAAGCCGCCGTCGTCATCACCGTCGCCACCCTGGCCGCCAAAGAAGCGGTTGAAGAAGTCTTGCATATCGCCGGGCTGCTGCTGGTCGTTGTCGTTGCCCCCCTGGGGTGCGCGCTGGCCGCGGCGGCGGTTCTTGTTGACGGACTGCTTGGGAAGCGAGTCCGTGGTGATGTTGACCACGGCGGGGCCGACCTGCTTGACGATCTGCGAGAAGCCGTTGGAGAGTGTGACTGGCGAAGGTATGACGAGAGGCCGGGCGTCGGAGGAGTTGACGGGGGCCTGTTCCTTGCCGCTGACGCCGTGGGTGAGAACGGAGCCGACGAGGATGCCGACAGAGAGCGTGGCAAGCAAGGTGAAAGTGGTAGCAAGGCGGCGGCCGCGGATGCGATCCAGCAGGCTCGGAGAAGTGCGTATCGGTGTATCCATTGGCGGGTTCTTACCTCATTCGTACGTTACGGTGCGCCGGTGCCACGAAGGCGCGGCGAAACCTTAAGTATAGTTGCATTTCAGTTTCCGCGGCTTTTCTTGCCTGCATAAGAGCGGCGGGTCGGCCTTTCGGTTGTTTAGACGCGAATATCTGACAAAAGTGGCTCAGACGGGATGAGTGGGTAGTTCGGCTGGAGTGGCGGTGAGTTCGGTGATGGCGATTCCGGCGAGGATGAGGGCGGCTCCGAGGAGGGAGCGTTGGCCCAGATGCTCGTGGAGGAAGACGATGGAGGTGAGGTAGGCAAAGACGGGCTCGAGGGTGAGGAGGAGGGCTGTGTGGGTCGGTGGAAGGTGCTGCTGGGCCCAGCTCTGGATGGTAAAGGCGGCGGCGGTGGCGACGAGGCTGGTGATTCCGAGGGCGATGAGCAGGCGGAGTGTGATGGTGAGGTGAGGCTTTCCGCCGAGGGGAAGGGTGATTGCCATGATGAGGGCCGCGGTGCAAATCTGGAGGGTGGCTAGTTGGGCGGTGGGGACTTTGGGTGAGGTGTGGGCGAGGGAGAGGAGGTGTCCGGCGAAGGCGATGGCGCAGATGAG
>DATDHL010000428.1:0-9723 GCA_036521575.1 Edaphobacter sp.
TTCTCAATTTGGCAGGACCAACATGCTTCAAACTCCCCCTCATAGAGAGCCTCTATTCCCGGATTGCTCGTGTAGCGCGTTCCTCCGCCTCACTGCTTGGAAGCTGTCAGACCGCGGGGCCCTCGAAATGGAAAGCCAAGAGCGTGATGTCGTCCTCCGGTTCTCGGCCGGAAGCAAGATTGGACCATCGCGACAACTCGTCAAGAAGCGCATCGACAAATTGCCCCGCTGATAAATCATGATTGCCCTGGAGAAATTGCTTCAAGCGATCCAGCCCGAATTGCTCGCCTGAAGGGTCGGTCATTTCCAGGATTCCATCGGTGTAAAGCACCCCCCAGTCGCCTGCTTTGAAGGGTATCTCCACCGCCGTGTATGTAGCCTCTGGGAAGAAACCAAGGAACAAACCGTTCTCGAGAAAGTCACGGGTCTTCCCCTCCGAATGATCGAACAAAACGAGTGGCGGGTGTCCCGCACCCGCATAGAGGAGGCTTTGCCTCTCCGTATCTACCACCACGTACACGGCGGTGACGAAGTGTCCCTGGAATTTTCCGCACAACGATTGATTCAATCCATTCAACACTCGCGCAGGGTCAGTGGCACATGCAGTTTGGCCGTCCAGTGCAATCTTGAGCATGGAGGATATAAGCGCTGCTGGCATACCGTGGCCGGATACATCCGCAACAAGAATGCCGATTCGTTTTTCGTCGATCGGAATGAAGTCGTAGAAATCGCCCGCTACTGACGTCATGGGAAGATAACGGGCAGAAATGTCCAGACCCTTGATCGTGGGGATCGCGCGCGGCAAGATGGACAATTGAATTTGACGTGCCGTGTCCATTTCACATTGGATGGTTTGCAACTGGCTCGCTAGCTGTTCGCGGATGCCGCGTAGCACAAGGTGTGTGTGTACCCTGGCTTGTACAACCGCCGGCGAAAAGGGCTTATGGATGTAATCGACAGCACCAACTTTGAAACCCTTGGTTTCGTCTTCAATTTCAGTTTGACCGGTCAAGAAGATCACGGGAATGTCCCGCGTGGGGTTGGCTGACTTAAGACGGGAGCAAACTTCGTAGCCGTCCATCTCCGGCATCATGACATCAAGGAGGATTAAATCGGGAGCCGGATCTTGATTGGCGAGTTCCAGGGCTTTCGCGCCACTCGTCGCGATGCGAGTCTTGTATATGTCCTTGAGAATCGAGTTCACAATCTGGATGTTCGCGGGTTCATCGTCGACAAGTAATATGGTCTTCACTTCGGCGTTCATCCCTTTACCTCTTCACGATTCAAGTTGTGCTCTTTAGCGAGATCGTTCAGCTTCGACAGCGCTCCGGAGAAATCGAAGTCGCTTATGTCTGCACCTAGTGCATCCAGTCGTGCTTTTTCGACTTGGCCAGTAAGCGTGCTTTGTAGCGTGCGGAACGTCTCCTCCGAAGCGCCATCGCTGGCTTTGAGTTGGCTCCGAAGTTGTGCGATTTCCTGTGAAGCCGCGATAGGATCGAAGCTTTTCCTCGGCTCGATTTCGAGTACGAGTGTTTCCAATGGCAAAGCCTGCTCTATGGCGTCGATCTGAGTGCGCAGGGCTGAGGAGAAATCCTGAAGCATCGTTGGGGCTGCGGAATCACTCTCGCGAATTGCCTTCTCCAACTTTTCGGCGGCGAACTGGACTGGCTTGATACCGATGTTGCCTGCGACACCCTTTACTGTATGAGCGATTCGCTCAGCTGTATTGCGGTCACCGATATGCAGAGCGTCTGAGATCTGCAGACCCGCGTCACTGTTTTTTGCCGCGAACTTCATAAGCAGGTCCCGATACAGGCGACTGTTCCCCCCCACTCTCTTGAGGCCATCCTTGATGTCGACACCGTCAATCTCGGGTAGGGCGGGGAGGTTTTGCGGTGAAGCGTCTTCGGTCTTCTGAGTCGGAGGTTCGGAGGGACGAACGCGGCGCGGCTTTATCCACTTCATCACTGTCGCAAACATCGCATCAGGATCAATGGGCTTGCTTACATGGTCGTTCATCCCCGCTTGCCGGCATATTTCGCGGTCCGCGTCCATCGCGTTGGCCGTCATCGCGATGATAGGCAGTTCGCAGAAGCGTGGGTTAGACCTGATCACCTTGGTCGCCGCGATTCCATCCATTACCGGCATCTGCATGTCCATCAGCACGAGGTCGTAATTATGCTCGCCTACCATTCGGACTGCAACCTCGCCATTCTCTGCAAGGTCGATGGACATATGGGCGGGCTCAAGTAGCCCCATCGCAACCTCTTGATTGAGTTCATTGTCCTCTACCAGCAACACACGCGCCCCACGTAGTTGGTCGAGGTTGAGAGTTGGACTGGCTTCGACTTCGCGCACCGGCTCTCGATCACCACCCAGGGCCTGGACGGCAGAGTCAAAGAGCATCGAAGGAGTTACAGGTTTGATAAGTACGTTGTCGAAGGCGGCGTCCTCGGCCTGCTTCAACACCTCTTCGCGACCATAGGCCGTCACCATGACCAGATGCGGTGGGCTTGCTAAGCCAGGCAGTCCACGGATCCGTTTGCCGGTTTCGATGCCATCAAGGCCAGGCATCTGCCAATCGATAAAGACGATGTCGTAGGGCTCTTTGCGGTCGGCGGCTTGCTGCACCATCTCGATGCCCTCCAGCCCGGAGGGCGCTTCGTGCACCATAAACGTCATGCTTGTCAGCATGCTCGACTCGATTTCACGGGCCTGCGCATTGTCGTCGATAATCAGGGCGCGTCGACCACGAAGGTCAGGCCGGGCGAGACGCTTCGCTGTGGCGTCACCCTTGGAGAGATAGGCGGTAAACCAAAATGTGCTTCCTTTTCCCACCTCGCTGGTGACTCCCACATCGCCGCCCATTAGCTGTGCCAATTTCTTGGAGATCGCGAGTCCCAGACCAGTGCCGCCGTGCTGTCGCGTGGTTGAGGCATCTGCCTGTTCGAACGCCTGGAAGAGACGGCCCATTTGCTCTTCGGTCAGGCCGATGCCAGTATCACTGACGGAGAAGTAAACCAGCTGGCCTTTTTCATCCTCTTCCTTGACACGAGTTTTGATGACGATCTCGCCACGTTCTGTAAATTTGACCGCATTGTTGCAGTAGTTGATGAGGATTTGCCCGAGGCGAAGCGGGTCGCCTTTCGGATGGGTTGAAACTCCAGGGTCGATGTCGAAGATCAGCTCCAGGCCTTTGGCCGAGGCTTTCTCAGAGATCAGGGTCCCGACGTTCTCCAATACTTTTTCAATATCGAAGTCGATATTCTCGATGGACAATTTACCCGCCTCGATCTTCGAAAAATCCAGTATGTCGTTAATGATGCCCAGCAGGTGCTGACCGGACTGTTGGATCTTTCGGACATAACCGCTCTGACGAGGACTGAGTTCGGTCTTCAGTGCCAGATGCGCCATGCCGATGATTGCATTCATCGGTGTCCGGATCTCATGGCTCATATTGGCTAGGAAATCTGATTTGATCCTTGTGGCGTCTTCTGCCACTTCCTTGGCGCGACGCAACTCAGCCTCAGATGCCTCCAAGGCTCGGTTGCCAGCTTCCAGCTCTTCCTTGCGGGCGATGATCTGCCGTTCTGAAATGGCGAGCTTTTCAGCCTGGGCTTGGGTCTGTTCGAGAAGGTTTCTGGTTCGGATATTAGAGGCCAACATCTCCGAGTTCACGGCCAAGGCAGGCAGCAGTGCATCCAGTAATGCCTGCTGGCGCTCCGATAGGGATGAAACTGGCGCAAGCTCTAGCACTCCCACAACAAGATCTTGACTGACCACCGGCATAAACAGAAGAGTATGCGGCGTAATGGTTCCCATACCCGTCGAAACAAGGAAGTGACCGCCCTCGTTTGCAGGAACCACCAAAGGCCGCCGTTCGACCGCAGCCTGCCCAACGAGCCCCTCGCCCATAGCAAACTCCAGGGCCTGGTCTAGACCATCGAGCGCAAAACCACCGACGCGAACGAAGCGAGTATGACTCTCATGGACGACATAGAGTGCTCCATAAAACAGAGGGATGGACTTCGAGAGGCGCGAAAACAAACATCTCCCAACAGCCGCGAAATTTTCGCAGGATTGCAGTGCCTCAGTAATAGCCGAAACCTCGGCCTTCACCCAGTGCTGAATATCTCGCTCATGAGCACTCCTCTGAAGAGTGCTCAGTGCGCGGCTGATCGCTCCGATTTCATTCGTCTGATTCAGATAGGGGATCTTTTCGTCTAACTGTCCATCGGCAAGAGCCTGCACGCTGCCGCGCACGGCCAATAGCTCACCAATGACTTGAGTTTGGACGATGTAAAGGGTGAAGCTTAGAGTTGCGGCAAGCCCGAGGCAAACGACAAACCATGTGATCAGAAGGGCGCGGTGAGTTTTTATGGTGAGATCTTTAGATTGCCGGTCCACAGACCCTCGCAATTCGTCCACCGAGTCAATGGCCGCTTGCCGCGCCTGTTGCAATTCGGTGCCAGCGTCTCCACGTATCAAACTCAGGGCCTTTTCGGTGTTATTCGCCAAGGCCGCGGCACGAATAGGACGTGCATCTGACATCGCTTTATCGAAAAGAGCTGAAGTGGTTTTGATTTCCTCGGCGTGATCGGGACTCTGAACCAGTGCTTCTGCAATATGTGCTTGAAAATCGGCGTAGATCTTGTCTAGCTCTCCATCGATTTTTACCTTCTTATCGGGGTCGGGCTCAGTGATCTCTTCATAAAGGAAAAGACCGACTCGATTCGCGTGTGCACGGGCCACTGAGAGGCTCTGCAACGTCTTGACGTCATGGTCGATCATGTTGCTATAGCGGGCGTCGATCCTCCTACTTGTGAACGATGAATAGAGCGTCGCGAGCACAACCATCAGCGCCAGCGGAAGTCCGGCAAGAAGCAGCTTGGTCCGAATTTTCAGATTCGCGAGCGGAGCCATCATTTTCTCCTCGGTCGGCTAACCGCGCCGCATGCAATGCGCTGTGAGGCACGCGAGGCTGTCAATCGGTCAAGACTTGCCTACGGGATTTGCAGAGAAATACCGGCTGAGCCCAGCGGCAACCTCTTTCAGTCCGCGATCCAGATTGGTATCCAATGCTGTCACGACAGCAGAAATCTCCTTGCCTTGCGCGGGTTCGGATTGGGAGTAGAAATGCGTCCAGACAACTTTGCCCGACTTTCGGTCATATAGTTCAAACTCCATGGACACTAGTCCCGCGATATTTGCACCATCGACTTCCGCAAAGTCGTAGAGTCTACCCCGGACTATGAATTGTCCTTCGGAATTGCTGCCAAAACCGGTTACAGACCGATAGTCACCTGAAGTATTCAGCATTCGTATCAATTTTCTTTTGACTAATTCGGCCGGAGGCTCAGCCCAACGACTGTGCTGGTACACGCCGATCTGGTTGGTGCCGATGCGATACACGATCGGCGTATCCCGATACATCTCCGCTGCCCCAATGCCTCCGACGAGTAACGACACGGGGCGTTCGGTTGTTGTGAGCGCGGGAGCAACGGGAAGTTGGACTGTGTAATAGCGGATCGGCTTGCCACCGCCGCATCCGCATAGGCTCAAGGCAAGTGGTGATATTAGAACGAGTCGTGCCATTCGATGCATAGAGAACCCCTTCCGTAAGCACTTATCAACTCCTGCTGTCAGCGATCTATCTCACTTATCGCCGGGTTTTCGATCCTTCCCATTGTTTCCACGAATAAGCACTGCAGGGTTGGTCTTCAACGAATCTGTCAGCTCTTTCATGTTTTCGGTCGTGACGCGGATATTCTCGATGATCTGGTCGATGTTGTCCGCATTGTTGTCCGCCGTATTCTTTAGCTGCTCGATAAGAGCCTGTGCGTTGAGCATCGTCGCTTTTAGCTCGACGACGATTGGACGGATGTCCTGGCGATTCTCAACCACAAGGGAGTCGACGTGCGACAAAGTCTCGTTCGCTTGATTCATGGTTGCCTTTAGGTCATCGAGCAACGGTACAAGCTTGGCACTTGCCGCCTGCACGTTCGATAAGCTTCCTGAGATCTTCGGGCGACTCTCAGCGAGCATGACGTTCAGGTTCCCCAAACTGTTGCCTACGTTCTGGCGGTTCTTATCGTTCAGAAGGTCGTTGACGCGGGAAATCGTCACTTGCATTTCCGTGAGGCGTTGATTCAAAGTCTGCATAACCTGATTGGCGACTGGGGTTAGGCCGCCAATCATATCGCCGAGGTCACCGATTCCCAATGTCGCAACCGACTTTAGTTCGCTACCGGGCGCCGCGAGTTGGCCGTCTTTTGTTCCGGTTCCAATCTCGAGATAGTTGTCGGAAAGAGCCCCCAAGCTGGAAATCTTTGCAATACTGTCCGTCTTCACCGGGATACCGGGCTGCACACTAAAGTCGATCTCAATGCGCGTGGAGTCTTTCGGATCCACGCGTACAGCCTCGACCTTGCCGGCCTTCATCCCCCCATAGCGAACCGCCGCACCGGGCACAAGACCGCCAGCCGACTTGAAGTAGGTAAGGTGGGAAACGCCACCCGAACTGAAGGTACCTGATACGGCCAAGATCGTTCCTATCAGGAGCGCAGCTGCAACCAACACAAAGAAGCCCACCGCGGTCTGCTCTCGTTTACTGTTCATACGTCCTCATTTTGAGTGACTCCATATTCTTAACCCTTCATTGTCTTGCGGTCCCCTGTAAGCATCTGCAGATAGTCAAGTTCCTCGATAACCTCAGGCTCCGGTACTCGGTCCAGAAACTGGCGCACCCGCGGATGAGTGCTTGCCTGAAACTCCTCTTTGGTTCCCAGCGCCACGATGTGGCCTCGGTCGACATAGACCATACGATCAGCGATCAGAAAAGCACTAGCCAATTCGTGGGTCACTACAACTATCGTTATGGCGTAAGCTTTCTTAAGGTTAAGAATCAATTCGTCAAGTCCAGCAGCGATGATGGGGTCTAGCCCTGCGGACGGCTCATCGAAAAACAGGATCTCTGGATCCATAGCTAACGCGCGAGCAACTGCGGCGCGCTTTTTCATTCCACCGCTTAGTTCCGACGGCATGTAGTCTTCGAAATTACTGAGGCCAACTTGTCCGAGCTTTATCCTCACCATAATTTCGATGGTGGAGTCCTCAAGGCTAGTGTGTTCGCGTAATGGTAGAGCAACGTTCTCGCCAACGGTCATCGATCCAAACAACGCTGAACCTTGAAACGACATGCCCATCTTCTTGCGAATCTCATCCATCTCTCGTTCGGAGATTTCGGCAGTGTTGACACCTTGAATCCACACTTCACCCGAAGTTGGCCTTTCCAAACCGACCAGTGTTCGCAATAGGGTGCTTTTTCCCGAGCCCGACCCGCCAAGGATCACCACGGTTTCCCCTTTGCGGACGTCAAAAGTTATGCCGTGAATAATTTCACGTTCACCGTAAGACACACGAAGATTAACTACTGAAATGGCCGCCTCGCCAACGCCGTCAGTCATTTTCGGATCCAGTTGCCGCAGCTGGTTTGTAAACTAACTCCGGGATCGGTAGATACGGATACGGCATGCGTATTCTCCTGCGTTAGGTGGGATTAATAAAATAGAACAAGCTGGTAAACACAAGGTCGACAACTATCACAAGAGCTATCGAGGTAACGACTGCCGCAGTGGTCGAGCGTCCAACCTCCTCGGCGCCTGCCCCCGTTGAAAAACCCTCCTTGCATCCGACAGCAGTGATGACCAATGCGAACAGCGCGCTCTTGATGAGGCCAGTGTAGATATCGCGGGCCAGGATCGAATCTCGTGTCGCCTGGAAATAGGAGGAAATTGTAAAGTCGGCGCCCGTAACGCCAAAGACACATCCACCCACAATGCCCATGAAATCAGCCCAGACTGTGAGGCACGGCAACATCACCAGCATTGCCAGAAATTTCGGCGCGACCAAGAAGGCTACTGGATCGAAAGCCATTGTTCTAAGAGCATCTACTTCCTCGGTCACCTTTTTGGTGCCGATCTCCGCGGCGAAAGCCGATCCTGAACGACCGATGACAACGATAGCTGTGAGCAACGGGCCAAGCTCTCGAAGAATCGAAATAGCCACGGTCCCAGCCACCAATTGCATCGCTCCTAACCGACGCAGCTCGTAAGCGCTCTGCAGGGCCATGATTAAACCAACGAAGAACGTGATCAGCGAAACGATGGGTATAGCTTCGACGCCGACGGCCATGGCTTGATGGATTGCCCGCTGGGGGCGCAGCCGCCGACCCTGGAAAGGGCCCACCAAGGTAATATGGGCGGATTGGCCCGCGAGCGTAGCCAGATCGCCGATGTAGGCAAAGCCGCTCAGCGTCCACGAGCCAACAAGGCCTGATACAGATGCAATCTTTGACGTCACTCTCAGCGCCATATCCCTCCTATCCGGAAATTGTTTCAGTGACCTTCCGACCCGCGGTCACTGATAAAAGGCCCGATGCAAAATGTATGCTTTTCAGGCACTAAGTGCTTGCTCCTCGGTTTCGCATATTTCAAAAATGCCTGTTAGGCGCGTGAGTTGTAGGACCTGAAGGACAGCGCCGGTTACTCCAAACAGGACAAGCCTCTTCTCGGCATTACGCGCTTCTCTAAGGACTTCCACAAGTGAGGCAATACCGGAGCTATCGATGTATCTCACAGCGCTCAGGTTTATGGCTACACTTTTTGTCCCATTCAACGATTCCAAAAGTGTCTTGCGCAGGGCAGGCGAACTACCAAGATCTATCTGGCCCACGACATCCACGATCGTGGTCCCTTTTTCAATCCGCGTCGAAGAAGTCATCTTTCTTTCCATATCCATCCTTATGTTGGTTCAGAGATATACCGGTCAACCTTCTGGAGCAACTGACAGGTGCTTAATTAGTCTCACTTGGTTTCCTCCCGGAACTCGCTCGTAATGCACTTCATCCATAACGGCCTTCATTAAGTGAGTGCCTCGTCCGCTCAGCGAAACTTCATCCAACGGCTGCCCGCATATTCTGGCCGGGTCTGGTGGTTCACCATGATCAAGGAGCGTAAACACTATCTGGTTAGGGCCAGCCTGACAGTTCAATTCAATCTCCTGGTCATGACGGTCCTTGTAGGCATGTCGAATGATATTGGCTAAGCCCTCATCAACAGCTAAAGTGATTCCTTGGCACAGTTCCTCTGACAAACCGCAAATCGCACCTACCTCGCTTACCGCTACGCGGGCAATCGATAAGAAACGAGGATCGCTTGGCACAATAAGCTTCAAATGAAAGTCCATTTGGCGTTACTGAGCGCCTCCATTTAGGAATATCGCACTACGGTCTACTTACCCGCAGTTCATTACGTCCGATTGCTGGCCGAGATGTCAAATCTCTTAGATCCGGCGATGCCTTTGTTCTGTAACACTATCACCACAACGCGACGGTTTTGGGCCCGTCATTCGGCCGTTTTGTCGTTGCCTACTTGCCGGCTCTCGCCCTCGCGCCCGGAGCCGGCATGTTGGTAAGGGGGAATATGACCCTGTTGCTGCACGACGTTCGCCACGTTGTTCGCGCGGTCTTCGCTTAACTTCTGGTTCAGGGCAACACTGCCAACCGACGAGGCGTGGCTTTTAGGATATTTTTGCCCAACCCCTCGAAAAGGTCTAATTGGCGGCAAGTCGTCCAGCTGCGAATCGAGGTTCGGACCAACGCTGCTGATACGGGCATACCCGATGCGATGCGCGGGGGTGTGGCGCGAGGTTTCCGGAAGCCTT